>CAZVKZ010000012.1:0-6410 GCA_964627775.1 uncultured Candidatus Bathyarchaeia archaeon
GAGCCTGCGAAGCCTTCTCTTCTCTCTAGCTTCTCTCTGGTCATCGGGTAACGTTTGATCATTCCGCACTCCAGACACGTTACCACCACCGTTCCTTTTCCATCTGATTTGATTCTAGTTCTTGAGTTGACTCCTGAGACTAAATATGATCCGCATGCCCTGCAGAAGCGCATCTTCAGCGGCGCAGGTATCCTGACTTGGCATTTCATCCCGATCTTTCTTGCGAGTTCCACGTAGCGCTTGGCGAGGAGGGGATCCTCCTTGAAACATTCACTAGCCAACGCGAAGAGTCTTTCTATCCTTTCTCTGGCAAGCTCCTTCTGCTTGGCGTCTTGTCTCATAGAGTTCCTCTTTATATTGTTTCACATGACCTTAAGTTTTCGAGGAACACGCAGTTGCTGACTGTAGTCCTTGCGGAGTCCTCGCTCGAGCTGGTCCCAAAGGAATTAGCCAGTCATCTTTTGGTCAGACGGGACGCTGACAGACGTCGCAAGAGGCCTGAGCAGCTCATCCTTGACAGGTCTTACCATCACAGAGCAATGCTGGGACTTTCGAACTCTGTAAGAAGAGGTAGGCCAGACATCGCGCATATCACCTTGCTGACGGCTCTAGGCTCACCTCTTAGCCTAATGGGGCGATTGAGGGTTTACATTCACACACTTGAGAATCTTGTTATTAGTGTCTCACCTGGGGCACGCATACCCAGAAATAGCGAGAGGTTCAAGGGACTGATCGAACAGCTCTTTGAGTATCGACGCATTCCATCAGAAAGTGAGCCTCTTCTCAAGCTTACAAAGATGAACTTGGATCAACTGATCAAGAGAATAGCCCCCACCTACAGAGTTGGATTGACTGTTCTGGGTGAAAAGAGCAGGCCTCAGCGTTTGGCCACGTGTCTGGCAGAGCAGGCTAGGCCAAGCATTATAATAGGAGGTTTCCCAAGAGGCCATTTCTCTGATGAGACCATGAGATCGCTGGATGCGACTGTCAGCGTCTATCCTAGAGGCCTTGAAGCATGGACCGTGGCTTCATGGATGATCTTTGCTTACGAGCAAGCTGCAGGTTTGAATAATGCGGCCCCGACATTGCCCTCATGATGGATTCATTGGTTGTTAGGGCTTGTGTGTTCTTGCCTCTGGCGAATTCACTATCTCTATATGTGAGTGTTTGAAACATTCGGGTAATCCGGTTCCCAACGGGTGAGTTTGTTGTCTGAGGATACTGACCTCGATCTTTGGAAACGCCGCAAGCTGCTGGAGATGCAGAAGCGTCTTCTCGCCAAGAAATCTGAGGAAGAAAAGAAGAAGGCTGAGGCGGAGGAGTCACCCAAGGAAATCGATCCAAGGGATATTCTGAAGAAGGTCTTTGTCGGCAGGGCGATGGAGGTATGGGATGTAGCGTGGAGGCAGTACCCGGAAGTCATGAAGAGATTGGAGCAGGGTTTTGTACGGCTGGTCCTGAAAGGCGAAGTCAACGAGCCTCTGGATGAGGGTCAGCTTCTCATGATCCTGAGAACTATAGGTTTGAACCCGAAGTTTGACGTCAAGATCCGAATACTGGAGGAGGGCAAATCGAAATCTATCTCTGAGAAACTCAAGGAGGCCTAGTTCCAACCGCTTCACCTGAGGCATCCTCAAGGTTTTTAGCATTCCCAGAATAGCTTTGTTCTCATGAATCTGAGATCCATAAACGCAGGCTTCAATATCGATCAAGAGAAAAATGAAGGAGTTGTAAGCAGAGCCGCCTCACTAATCTCAGAAGTCAGAAGGGCTTTCAAGCATAAGTACCCCAATGTTAGAACCACACGACTATGCACACAGCCACTGATCGAGGTGAATAGCCTCCAGCCTTCAGATGTTGGCGGCCTCGTCAAGGAGATCGATCTGCTCTGCAGAAGGCTAGGAATAGACTGGTTCTGTACTCCTATAGGGCAGTGCCAGACCAGTGAGGACCTTGAGTTCGTCAGAAGTGTCCCCCAGGTAATGCGAAACTCGAGGATCTCTTTCTCGAACGTCATAGTCACACAGAGCAGGCGCATAGATTTTGAGGTCGTGAATGAGTGTGCAAGACAGGTCAAGAAGATCTCAAGAACGGGCAAGGCTGGTTTTGATAACTTCAGATTCTGCGTAAGCGCGAATGTGAAACCCAACGGAGCATTCTTCCCATACTCGTGGCATCAGGGCGAGGACGGATTCTCACTCGGCATGGAAGCCATCGACGTGATACTAGACAATACGAGAAAAGATGCTGGTCTAGCTGAAACAGGAAGCAGGATCATCAAAGCCCTTTCGGGCGAGTTCGAGGATATAGACAGGATAGCGAAGGACGTCGAGAGCAGGACAGGCTTGAAGTATTATGGCTTAGACCTGTCACTAGCCCCGTACCCGACTGAGGCTCATTCGATCGGTAAGGCTATCCAGAGACTTGGTGTCGATAAATTCGGGGCAAACGGAACACTCTTCCTGACGTCATACCTGACAAATCTCCTGAAACATCTGGAGAAGAGTCTATCGATACGCACGGTAGGCTTTACAGGCGTCATGTACCCGGTCTTGGAGGACAAGTTCCTCACAGAAAGCAATGACGCAGGGTTACTGAGCATGGAGAGCCTTCTACTGTATTCCGCCGTCTGCGGCTGCGGACCTGACATGATACCACTACCTGGAGACATCTCTGAGAGGGAGATAGCTTCAGTCATACTTGACATGTGCTCGCTAGCTCTACTTCTGGACAAACCCCTCATAGCGAGACTCGTTCCGATTCCAAACAAGAGAGGGGGGCAAAGGACACAGTTCAACTATCACTTCTTCAACAACACAAAGATAATGCACGCAAAGAAATTATCTCTGACGAGAAACGTTCTCCAGAACAATCCCATGTTCGAATTCTGCCGCTAATCAAGACTACACACAATGGTATACTACTGAAGCAGGAGTCTGAATCTTGATCAACGCGCCAGAAGCTCTGATCATACCAAAACCTGTGAATCCGATAACCAACTCTTTTATATTCAATACGGAATAACGTGAGACAGGTTCTCGAATTTGCTCAGATTATCAAAGTCTGAGAAGTTTGCATATATGTTTATGCTTCCGGCAATCGCCTCCATAACACTCCTCAGCATCTACCCAATTGCATACTCGTTCTGGCTGAGCCTACTTGATTATGTCCTGACGAAACCCGGACCTTACCCGTTTGTTGGGCCCAAGAATTATGTAGATGTCCTCACAAGTTACTACTTCCTGAACTCCTTCGCGATAACGATGAAGTTCACCTTTGAAACAATAGGTATGGAGCTTCTGATCGGACTTGCTCTGGCCTTGATTCTTAATGAGACCTTCAAAGGACGCAGCATCGCCAGGGCCCTTATACTAATACCATGGGCTATTCCAGATGTCGTAGCGGGATTAATATGGAGATGGATTTTCAACCCCAATTATGGTGTCTTCAACGGACTACTGTACAGCTTGGGACTGATCAGCAGTTACGTCAGCTGGTTAGGCTCCCCCTCAACGGCACTTGAATGCATGTCTGTAGCGTTGATATGGAGAGAGTTACCGCTGGCCGCTTTTCTCTTGCTCGCAGGCCTGCAAGCCATACCTTCAGAAATGTATGAATCAGCAAAGATTGACGGAGCCAGTGTCTTCACATGTTTCAGAAGCATAACACTTCCATGGCTGAAACCTCAGATCTCGATAATCCTCATCCTTGAGACTATGACATCTATCAGAATTTTGAGCCTCGTCTACGTCATGACTGGGGGAGGGCCGGGAGGGAGCACATCCGTTCTAGCCTACTACACCTATAATGAGGCTTTCCAGTTCTATAACTTCGGTGTAGGCGCAACTCTATGCTACATCCTAGCTTTGCTCTCATTCGGGTTTGCGATTATCTATGCACACTTTCTGTCTGCAGAAGCTCTCTATTAGGGGATAGAACTAATGGGACCTGTGGCTAGGAAAGTCTGGTTGTACGTGTGTCTTGTAGCAATCATGTTTTTCCTCATTGGCCCATATATATGGGTGATATTCTCAAGTATCCAGATAGAGGCGGATCTTATTTCAAAACCTCCACACTGGATACCGCCGAACCCAACGCTCCAGAACTATCTCACAATCTTCGTTCCTGGAGCGGGCAGAAGCGCCGGAGCTGAGACTGCTGTTCAGAAGATGCCGCGCGGACTTTTCAATAGCGCCGTCGTAGCAATTTCAATAGTGATCTTGAACCTATTCCTAGCGATTCCAGCATCATACGCTCTCTCAAGATTTCAGTTCCGAGGCAGCCGAGCTGTCTCGCTATTTATAATAGCTACGAGAATGATTCCTAGTGTGGCCATAGTCATCCCATACTTCATACTCCTTCGTGGCCTGGGTCTACTAGACACCCTCCTCGCCTTGATATTGCCCTACATCCCATATACGCTACCTCTAACAATCTGGATATTGCACGGCTACTTCGTCACATTGTCTCCTGATCTTGAGGAGGCTGCTATGATAGATGGCTGCTCAAGATTCGGGTCAATAGTGAGAGTAATGCTCCCGGTTGCTATGCCTGGGCTTATTGCAGGAGCCATATACGCATTCATGACCTCCTGGAACGAGTTCATTCTTGCATTCATCCTAACTACTTCAGAACGTGCCCAGACGATGCCGATTATGGCGGCCATGATTATCAACGAGGTCTATCTTCCGTTCGGCATGCTCAACACGGCTGCGGTTCTAACATCGATACCGCCTGCTATACTGGCTCTCTTCCTGCAGAAGTATCTAGTTCAGGGATTGACAAGAGGCGGGGTAAAAGGCTGAGCCCATGACCCGCAAAACTATGGGTAGACTGGCAGTACAGCGGCCTTCCCTTTTGGCACTGAAACAATGTTTTATAAGACGAGGGGCCGAATAACATATTGCTGGTTTTCTCAATGAGCGAGGAAAAGAAGGAAATCTCAAGACGCAGCTGGATCAAGTATGCTGGTGCAGGTGTTGTGGTCGCAGCTGTAGCTGGTGCAGGATACTACGCGACACAGCCAAAGCCAAAACCGAGCTCAATGACCTATTATGGCTGGGCCTATGCCCCAGAAGTTCACCAAGAACACGTCGACTGGTTCATGAAGGCCTATCCGCATATAAAAGTCGAGTACTCCAACTTCCCCGCAGCCCAATACAACGCATTGATGCTACCTAAGTTCGTCGCAGGAGAAGCGATAGACGTGGCTACTGTAAACGCAGATGATGCACTTCCCGCATGGATAGCAGCAGGCTACATGGCGCCCCTAACCAAGGAGGAGTTTCCAGAGGTCTACAACGAGTACAAGCCAGCCATGGACACGTTCGTATGGGACATCTTCGCCTACAAAGACATCTGCTACGGCCTCCCCTACTACTCAGACTATCTGGGCCTCATGTACAACAAGGAGTACCTCGACAAAGCAGGTATCGACCAGCCCCCACAGACATGGGATGAACTGGTAGATCAATGTCTGAAGATCAAACAAAAAGGCATACTAGAATATCCGCTGCAGCTCATCATGAAGGCGGAATGGGGGCTCAACTTCCTCTGGCACGCCCTAATATACTCCAGAGAGCTAAAACCGGGGCTCCAATTCGACAAAGACATGAACCCTGTCTTCAACACCTCAGGGTCAAGATTCGAAGAAGTTCTCCAATGGTTCCAGGACTGCATAGTCAAATGGAAGATCATGTCGACGAAAGCGTTCGAAACAGGCGAAGGCGACGGCATAAAAGTCTTCCAAGCAGGTGAGATCGCATTTCATATGGCGCCAAACTACAGACTTCAACAGGCTAACGACGCCACACAATCCAAGATAGCTGGAAAGGCAAGAGGCGCATTCTTCCCTGGAGGAAAGAAAGGCGAGCGTGGAAGCTGCGGCTGGGCAAGATGCTACTCGATATCGAAGACAGGAAAGGGGGACAGAGACGCACAACACAAGTTCCTGGTATTCATGGGTGGTAAGCACGAAGGCAAATACAAAGTTGCGGCGAACTGGATGATCAAGAAGGGCCTCGGTCAGGCATATGGAGAGTTATACGGCTACCCAGAGATCAGAGATGAATTGAAGAAGTTCTATCTGGATCCTGATCTCATCAAGGAGCAGAGGAAATCAGTCCTGCCCATGGAAGGCTTCAAGCATCGCGGAACCGGAGATATCATCCCATGGTTCATGGAGTGGCTTCTCTACGATCACCCGCTGATTCAGAAAGTCGCCTCCGGAGCCATGAAACCGATCGACGCCCTCAACGACATGGCAAACAAATGGAAAGAGCTGAAACAGAAGTACACTAAATGACCTAAATCCCCTTTTTTCCTTTTTTTGGCTCAATAGTGCAGTAATCGTTCTTGCAGAGACGACCAGAAGCGAAATTGCAGAGCAAAAGATACCTGCAGCTTTTGCA
>CAZVKZ010000012.1:6420-17877 GCA_964627775.1 uncultured Candidatus Bathyarchaeia archaeon
GCTTGGAGATCACATACTCGTGGTGACCGAGTTGAAAGTCATTGACTCCTCAGCGATCCATGAGAAATCCGAATCTTGGGGCTCAAGCAAGATACTATTGAAAAACAGCAAAGCAGAAATCGGACTTTTCAAGGTCGCCCCAGGCAAATCGATGAACATGCATACGCATGCCACTGACGAACTCATCTATGTTCTGACCGGGAGAGCAAGCTTTGAGGATGAAGAAGGCGGTAGAGATGTGCAAGAAGGCGCTGCTGTGTTTGTGCCAGAGAGCAGATCGCACAAGGCACTTAACAAGGGCTCGAAAGACTACTGGTGTCTTTACATCGTATCGGATCTAGAGCCATAATTCACAACAATGATCCACGCATACTAGCTATGAATCTTGAAGACTGCTGAAAACAGATAGATATCGAGAAATCAGCAAACTCTTAAATAAATTCCGCTCAGAATGACTCCAGGTGCTGTTCAGTTGGCTAAGATAGTTATCGATAAAAAATCCGTCGGCGCTAACTGGTATTTCATGCTGCATCCCGTTAAAGCAGTCCTCGTCACTTGTGCAGACAAGAATGGCAAACCAAACGTAATGTCCGTCGGATGGAATATGCCCTGCTCTCACAAACCCTGGATGGTAGCAATAGCAGTACATCCACAGCGATATTCTCACAAATTGATTTCTGAGTCAAAAGAATTCACAGTCAATGTCCCGACCACGGAGTTGGCATATCAAACTCAGTTCTGCGGCGAATACTCTGGAAGGGACGTGGACAAGTTCAAGGAGTCAAAGCTAACGCCAAGACCAGGAAAGAAAGTCAAGGTACCGTTCATAGAAGAATGCATTGCGTTCATGGAGTGCAAGGTCGCAGGCCAGTTTGAGACAGGGGATCACACGACCTTTGTTGGCGAGATAATCTACGCCGAGGCTGAGGAGGACCTGATCAGGATAAAGCCCGAGACAAGGACTATACCTGACAGATATTTTGACCCTTCAAAATGCACACTACTGTACCATCTGGGAGCAGACGCCTACGTGACTATCTCTCCGAAACTGTACGAGCCCTCGGTTCCGCCACCAGCCAAGAGCTGGAAGACCGAGCAGCTGAAAGAAGATTAACTGCCGACCGCTGAATCCATCCATTTCTTCACCCGTATGGAGTCATGCTGAGCTCTAGACAACACTACGAATGATTTGTTGTTCTGAACCTAGACCTCCAAATGTTGCGGTGGCAACCTACTAGAATGAAGAAGAAGCAAGATTTTAACATGGAACTTCAAAGAAATCCGCGAGGCGAAAGCCCCGGACGAAACGGCATCGCTCCGAACACAAGACTCTAACCTGCAGGAACTGAACTGGCCAACTTCGCCATTTCCGCTGATGGTAAGATATCTGCTGGGCGAAGATGCTTGTGTTGGCCTACCGGGGGCCAGACGCCATTCACCAATAGCCTGCAAACTCTTATATAGGAAACTACGCAGACCTGAGTGTTATGTCATCAGAAACTAAAATCACAAGACGAAAGTATGTGGCAATTGCAGGTGGTGCAGTAGTAGCAGTTGCAGCCGGCGGAGCCGCCTATTATCTGACAGCGCCCAAGGCTGCTGGCGGCAAGCCCATAAGACTTGGTGCACCTCTACCCATCACTGGAAGTAGAGCGGGCCTCGGCGGCGACGCTCGCGACGCGATATACCTTGCAGTCGAGGAGATAAACAAAGCAGGAGGCATCATGGGGAGTCCTATCGAAGTCATTCTGGACGACATAGAGAACTTGGAGGCTGGGAAAGTCTCAAGCGTCTTCGTGAAGCTCATGACGAGAGACAAAGTGGATTTCCTAATAGCATCTGTCGCGAATCCTTCATGCGCCGAATTCAGCGCAGTCCAAGAGAATAAGACCCCCTATCTTACAGCTGGATTCATCAATCAAGCAGAGAAATTGATAACGCCAAACCCCGATGCATACTCATACATTTTCCTGGCGCTTCCAAGCTACAGCCTATACTGGTATGTGTTCGCGGATTATGTCACCAAACTCGAAAAAGAAGGCAAATACAAACCAATCAACCACAAGTTCTGCATAATCAAGTTTGCACAAGAGTACAGCCAATACATCGCTGACGGAATGAGGGACTACTTCAAGAAGCTCGGCTGGGAGCTAACATTCGATGAACTACTCCCGTCAAACATTGTCAATGACTGGTCGTCGGTGCTGGCCAAGATAAGAAGTAATCCTCCGGCGATCATCATCTCGAACATGAATATCGGTTCATCCGACGCTCTCTTCATTAAACAGTTCAATGAAGACCCAACACCCTCGCTGGTGTACCAGCAGGCGAGCCCAACCTACCCAGAGTACCTAGATATGGCTGGCACAGCTGGGAACGGTGTATTCAATGTCTATGCCATTAGGAAACTGGCTCCTGATAATCCGTACATACAGAAGTTTGAGAAGAGATGGGGACGGAAACCCTCGCCGTACGGCATAATATGCTACGACGAAGTGTACATCATGAAGCAGGCCATGGAACGTGCCGGGGACCCGTTCAACAAGGCAGCCATCGCTAAAGCCTTGCTGCAAACAGACTACAACGGTGTGATGGGCCATTATGTGATGGATACCGCTACCCACCTAGTCAAAGGTGGAGGAAAAGAGATACCATTTCCGTGCTTCCAGCTGTGGGACAAGGTAAACTACATGCTCTACCCGCCAGAGGTAGCTGAGCGCGAATTCGCCTATCCGCCTTGGTATCAAAAAGGCTTGGCGAAATACGGCAAGTAGCATCTAGCGAAAACACATACTACACGGACCTGGTAGGATAATTGCTCGGCGACATAGCGGCAGCCTCGATCACTGGCCTAGTGCTAGGCTCAATGTACGCACTAGCCTCAGTCGGTCTGACCCTCCAGTGGGGCGTCCTGAGGATCCTGAATTTCGCCCATGGAGGGTTCATAACTTTTGGCGCATACTTCGCATGGGTAGGCCTGCTGTATTTTGGCTGGAGCTATCCAGCGGCTATCCTGTTAGCGATCCTGCTCCCCTTCCTACTTGGTTTCGTATTGAATAGAACCTCAATACGTCCACTCCAGGGAAGACCAGAATCTGACACTAACATCTTCATCGCAACACTCGCCACGTCAGTGGCTATAGAAAATATCATCATCATAGTCTTCGGCGGCCGGGATAAGTACATCCCGCCGCTCGCAGAGGGTTCTATGACTATCGGAATGATCACGGTAAACCTCCAGCAGATAACGATTATGATCGTAGCTCCACTCTCCTTGATACTCCTATTGATTATCCTTGTGAAGACAAAGACAGGATCGGCGGTAAGGGCTGTTGCTCAAGACGTGGATGGGGCAGCGATAGTCGGCATAGACAGCAAAAGGATCTACTCTTACACTATCGCCATGGGTTGCGCCCTAGCAGGTTTGGCAGGTGTCCTTCTGGGAGTCATCTTTTACCTTTCACCTCACATGGGCGGTGAGCCGCTCACTCGCGCCTTATTTGCTATGGTACTGGGCGGCATGGGCAGCGTAAAGGGGACCATCTACGGGGCATACATAATAGGCATTATTGACGCCTTCGCCAGGTTCTTCATGGGAATGTTCTGGGCATCACCGGTCTTGTTTATCGTCTTCATCCTCATACTGGTGATCAGGCCTCAAGGACTGTACGGTATATCTTGATCTATCAGTGAGGAGCTCCTGAGATGAAAACAGATAGCTTCCTATTCCAAGTAGTTGTCATAGCAGTTGGTCTGATGGTAATACCGGCCCTTACTCAGGAGACATACATTCTTCATTTGATGATACTGAGTATGGTCTTTGCTATTGCAGCATCCAATTGGAATCTAGCTATTGGATACGGGGGCATCTTCCATCTGGCACAGGTACCGTTCTTTGCTGCAGGCGGCTATGCTTCGGCGATTCTCGTTGAGCATTTCAAACTGACGCCTTGGATTGGCCTGCCCGCCGGTGCTCTTGCCGCAGTCGTTCTCAGCATTGCGGTTGGGCTGCCCTCGCTAAGGGTGAGGGGACTGTACTTGGCCCTTCTCACTTTCTCCTTCCAATTTATCATGCTTTCAATCGTTCTTTATTTCATAGACATAACTGGAGGAGACAAAGGCCTCCTTCTTCCGCCTTACAAGCTGGGCAACATAGTCATCGATCTTTTCAATGTCATCCCATCGTACTATATGGCGCTCCTAATATTCCTCGCATCGCTTCTTTTGGTTAGGAAGGTTATAGACTCCAACATAGGATTGGCCTTGATGAGTCTTCGAGATTCTGAAGTCTACGCGGTAAGTCGCGGGGTCAATCCATACAAGATGAAGCTTGCGGTATTTGTTATCAGCTCAATATTCACGGGAGTAAGTGGGGCCTTCTACGTCCACTACCTCCGAGTGATAAGCCCTGCTATGTTGGAATATACTTTGCTCCTTATTTTCCTGACATCAATGGTTCTAGGCGGATTGGGAACTTTATATGGACCTTTGATTGGCGCCTTCACCTTGACTTTCCTAAGTGAATCCTTGCGTGCGACTGAACTGTATCGAAATCTAATTTTCAGCGCTCTCATGATTCTCATTCTGATCTTTCTGCCAAAAGGCCTGATAACAATCTTGACTAGAATATGGAGTGAGCTTAGCCCAACCCAGATGAAAAGTTCATCACCGAAAGGTTAAGGTGGCTGAATTTTTTGACACAAGAACAGACTCCAATACTGGTTGCCAAGAAGGTGAGTAAGTATTTTGGTAGCATGGCAGCCGTCAAAGATCTTGACTGTCATGTACTTCCCGGGGAGATCTTTGGAATAGCTGGACCCAATGGAGCAGGCAAGACTACCCTCTTCAATGTGATCTCGCATGTCTTCCCGCCCGATAGTGGTCAGGTGATGTTCGATGGCAAATACATCCACAGACTCAGCCTGAACAGGATCTATCAACTCGGCTTGGCGAGAACTTTCCAAATACCGGCCCTCTTCAAGACCCTTACAGTCTACCAGAATGTTCTGGTCGGAACAACATTCGGAGACCCAAAAAAAGGCTCAAAGGCCACCAAACACGAGAAGGAAGAGATGGTGGATGAGACTCTCAGATTCGTCGGCCTCATAGACAAGAAAAGCGTCGTTGCCGAGCAGCTTGCGCTAATGGACAGGAAACTTCTGATGATAGCGTCTGCGCTCGCAACAAAGCCAAAGCTACTAATGCTCGACGAGCCTGTTGCAGGTTTGAGCAAACCAGAAGCTGTCCACGTAATCGATCTGATAAGGAAGATCAACGGTCAGGGCGTGACTGTGATACTGATAGAGCACATAATGGAGGCACTCATGGGCCTCTCCAATAGGGTCATGATCATGCATCACGGCGAGAAGATCTCTGAAGGAACCCCGGCAGAGGTTGCCCAGGATGAGAAGGTCATCACAGCGTACCTTGGCGAGAAATACTCTCAACCCACAAAACCTTAGGAGGATGATGATCCACGCTAGACGTTCAGGATCTCCACGTCAACTATGGACTTTTTGAGGCTGTCAAAGGCATATCGCTAAAGGTGCATGACAACGAGACAGTAGCCCTTCTAGGACCCAACGGCCATGGCAAATCAACAATTCTGCGGGCGATATCAGGACTGATTAGGCCAAGAAGTGGTACGATAACCTTCAACAATACAAAGATCTCTCAACTGAGAGCCCCAGACATTGTGAAGATGGGTGTGATCCAGGTTCCTGAAGGTGGGCACCTCTTCCCTGAGATGACCGTGAAGGAGAACCTGATGCTCGGAGCCTACACTCCTGAAGCCTGGAAGCACAGAGAAGTGAACATGCACAAGGTCCTTGAGATATTTCCCATCCTCAGGGACAAGATGAACAGGCTCTGCCTGAATCTTAGCGGGGGAGAAAGAAGAGCCGTGGCCGTCGGAAGAGGGCTGATGTCCGCAGCGAAGCTCCTAATGCTTGATGAACCTTCACTTGGACTCTCACCCCTCCTTGCGCAGGAGGTGATGAGAGGAATCCGGAACATCAAAGCCACAGGAATAAGCATCCTCCTCGTTGAGGAGAATACGCGATACATACGCGAGCTTGCTGACCGGATATACCTGATAGAGCAGGGGAAGGTCGCGCTGGAAGGCGAAAAGAACGAAGTCCTGGAGAATAGTTACATCAAGAAGGCATATCTGGGAATCGTGTAGAGCCAATTCTACGTTTCGCATTTGCTCTGTTTGAACTACAGTAGGTCAGCGAGGATCCTTTCGACATCCTCTTCCTTTGCTTCTCTTGGATTGTTCAGTATGGCGTTTCGCTGGCGCTGGCTCCCAAACGAGTGTTCAACCAACCATTGAATATCATCCTTTCCTATGCCGACCTCGCTCAGTCTGGTAGGTTGACCCATGTCAGCCACCAGCTGAATCATTAGTTTGTAGGCTTCATCGATACTATCGACTCCCATGGCGCGAAGAAGCCCGGGTGTCTTGTTGGGAATTGACGTCGCATTGAACTTCAAGAATTGGGGAAGTGTCAGAAAGCAGGCTAACCCATGAGGTATGCCAAACTTCACTGTCAGTGGAAATGATATTGCATGAGTGGCTGTCGAGCCTGATGTCCCGATGGCGATTCCCGCTTGCACAGAGCCCAACGCCATCTCGGACCGAGCCGCTGTATTCATTGGCTCATCAAATGCCATCTTCAGACTCGGCATTATGTGCCGCAACGCATCTAGGGCAAAGATGTCAGAGATCGGCTGTGCTCTCTTCGACCAGTAAGCTTCAACTGCGTGAGAGATTGCGTCAAACCCAGTGTGCGCAGTGACATTCTTCGGCATCGTCTTACAAAGTGAAGGATCAATCAGTGCCACATTTGGATACAGGAGGGGATGATTGGCCACTCTCTTTATTCCACTCTCGGCATCAGTTACGATTGAGAATGGAGTGACTTCGCTTCCGCTTCCTGAGGTAGTCGGAATTGCAACAGTCGGCAATCTCCCGCCTATCTTTATGGGGGGATTGAAGAGATCGCCAACAGAGATCTCGGTGTTGCCCACAGCAGCTATTGCTTTTGCGATGTCCATGGGACTTCCTCCTCCCAAACCTATGACAAAATCACATTTCTTATCCCTGAGCATTCTCTGAGCATTCTCATATGTGGTCATAGATGGGTTAGGCTCGACCCCATCGAATACCTCGACATCAATTGGTCTTAGTGAGTTCGCCACTTGAGCGGTGACGCCATGTTTGCGCATCGCAGTGCTGCCCGTAACAATCAACGCCCTCTTGGCGCCAAACTCGGTGGCAATGCTTCCGATTTCTCCAATACATTCACCGAAAACAATCCGGGTGGGCATATGATACGCCCAGAAGGACGACATAGTCATATGAATCATCTAACCCAAATAACTCCACAAAAGGATAAATGCTTTGCAAATGAACATGGCCCCGCGACGGCTGAGAAGCATTTGAATAAGGGGAAAAGTGATCAGTAGCCCAACTGCCAAAGAGGCTTGAATGTGAAGGTTAAGGTCAGGCCCTTCGGGGCTTTGGATGTAATAGCGGGCTTAAGGGAAGTCGAGGTAGAACTGCCTGAAGGCTCCACAGTCAACACACTGTTAGATGAGTTGCTAGCCAGATTTGGAGATTCATTTAGAAAATACGTATACAACGAGACAACCGGGAGACCGAAAAGCTATCTGCATTTTCTAGTGGATGGAAAAGCCATCTCCACCGGGGAAGGCTTCGAGACCAAACTCAGGGATGGACAGAGTCTGGCAATAGTGGCCGCTGTCGGTGGCGGCTCGACAAATCGCCAAAGATCGCCAGATTGCAGAGTCCTGCATCTTTTCTTGGCCGCCAGCTTCTTCTAGCTAGTGCACGCGGGACCGCGGAAGCGTTAGTGTTAAATAATTGCGGCTGAAGTCACGAAAGGAAGGTGCATAAGAGTTTTGAAACGACAACTGGTCAAAGGTTTCTTTGATTTATGCACAGGCTGCAAGATATGTGAACTCGCCTGTTCCTCTACGAAGCTAGGCGTTTATTCTCCCAGAGAGTCAGCAGTTGAGATCGAAGAGGCAAAGGAAGGATTGGCCGCATTCCCATCTGTTTGTAGTCAATGCGAAGATCCCGCCTGCATGAGGAGCTGCCCGTTCAACGCCATAGAGAGAGATCAGTCATCAGGTATTGTTCGCGTCATATCTGAAAAATGCACGGCGTGTGGCTGGTGCACAAAAGTCTGTCCGCTAGAGGGAGCGATCAAGATTGTGCCAACTTCAGGAAAGGCATTCAAGTGTGACGTCTGCAATGGAGACCCCGCATGCGTGAAGTATTGTCCCACAGAGGCTTTGAAACTGATAACGGTTGGAGGTAACTAGAAATGGCAAACTCATATGCTGGAAAGATTCTGAGCATCGATCTCTCTAAGAAGAACAAGAAACGCATACATGCGCTGGATATGAATCTTGCAAAGAAGTTCCTTGGAGGCAAGGGCTTAGGCGCAAAACTCCTCTATGATCTATTACCTGCCAAGACGGATCCGCTTAGTCCACGCAACCCACTGATGTACGTTACAGGACCACTGACATGCACTATCGCACCATCAAACAGATACTGCATTGTAACAAAATCACCCCACACAGGTACCTTTCTGGACTCCTATGCCGGAGGTACGTTTGGTGAAGAGCTGAAATTTGCCGGATTTGATGTAGTGATAATCAGTGGCAAAGCCAATAGGCCGGTCTATTTGCAGATATCAGATGATGACGTACAAGTGCATAGTGCCGAGCATCTTTGGGGGCTGGATACGTACCAGACATATGACGTGTTGAAGAGCGACATCAACGACAAGAAAGCAAGGGTCTCATGTATAGGCCCCGCAGCGGAGAGGCTGGTCAAGTATGCGTTAGTAGACTGTGAGCTTCATAGACAGGCAGGACGAGGTGGAGCGGGCGCGGTAATGGCTTCTAAGAATCTGAAGGCTATTGTTGCCCGTGGAACCAAAGGCATCAAGGCGGCTGACATGGAACGTTTAAACAAGGAGGTACTACAGGTGTTCCAAGATATCAAGAACAGTAAAGATTACATCGCAGTGCGTTTAAAGGCGGGAGGCACTCCTGGGTGCGTAGATTTCTCAAACGAGGAGGGTCTCTTTCCCGTTAGGAATTTCCAAGATGGCTCTTCACCTATGGCAGAGAGATTCAACGATGTTAGTCAAAGAAAGAGCTACTGGCTTAGAGAATATGGCTGCTTTGGATGTCCCGTTCACTGTTCCAAAATAGGGATGATAAGGAAAGGCCCCTACGCAGGTACAATATGCGATACACTGGAATACGAAAATACAGGCATACTTGGAACCAACTGCGGACTCGACAATCTTGAAGCGGCAGTATATGCCCAACACCTCTGCGATCGACTCGGACTGGACGCCATCTCCACAGGTGGTGCAGTGGCATTCACAATGGAATGCTACGAAAAAGGTATCTTGAAAAAGAAAGATGTCGGCGGCTTGGACATAAAATTCGGTAACTACAAAGCAATGATGGAACTCATCAAAATGATAGCCTATCGCAAAGGCATAGGTAGAATACTTGGTGAAGGTGTGAGGGCAGCATCCAAGAAGATAGGCAAAGGATCAGAACAGTTTGCTGTCCAGGTCAAAAACTTGGAATCCCCCGCGTGGGGTCCAAGGGGATCTCCCGGCATGGGATTAACCTATGCAACTGCTGATAGAGGGGGATGTCACCAGAGAGGATGGCCAATTGGGTATGAAGTTTTTGGGAGTATCTGGCCAGGCGGATACCGTGTAGAAAGGTTGTCGACCAAAGGAAAAGCAGATGCTACAATATATAGCCAGCATCATCTTACCGCCCTTTACCTGCTAATAACATGCGAGGTATTTTGTTGGCAGGGAATAACCAATGACAGCTTTGGCCGTCTAGTCTCTGCAGCCACCGGATGGGAGATAACATATCCGCAACTGCTCGAGTACGCCGAACGCGCATGGAACATGATACGCGTGTTCAATTGGAGAGAAGGATTCCGCAGAAAAGATGACACCCTGCCGCCTCGGTTCAAGGAACCATTGCCATCTGGACCGGCAAAGGGACACAAGTTCACTGACGAAGACCTAAACATAATGCTTGACGACTACTACCGGGCAAGAGGATGGACCAACGAGGGAGAACCTACACCTGAGAAACTAGCTCAACTGGATCTGGCCAGTGAAATCAAGAAATAGGATTTCCCCTGGCCCATCCCAATTTTTTCCCACTTCTCAAGACACGCCAAGCCACCTGAGAAACGCCACAACGGTCTGCTCCATTTCTTGAGTCATTAGTAATTTCTGAGATTCACCAGACCTACGAGAGAATGTGATACGAGGAGCACCTCATTCTTCCGCGTGACTTCGCGAACATCTAGTAAGGCTTTTCTACCTCTTCCAACCTTTCACGACTAGGTGCTAAATTTGGCAAATCCTGGAGAAGGTAAAGATAGCTTTTTGGCGTTTATGACATGGCCACAAATTCAGGAAGCTGTCAAGCAAGGCAAAGTAGTCATAATCCCTACAGGCTCGATGGAGCAGCACGGTACAGCGTTGCCCATGAATGTTGACGCGTACTCGGTCGATAGCGTCGCCAGAGCCGTCTCACTGAAGACGAATCAGATCGTTACGCCACCGCTAGTCTTTGGGGCATCGTCTTTCTGGCGGAAGTTCCCAGGCACTATGTATCTGAAACCTGACACATTCAAGATGGTGATAGAAGATCTCGTGTACAGTCTGCTCGAGGCGGGGTTCCGCAAGATCTTCATCTTGAATGGACACAGACCCAACATCTGGTTCCTTGACCCAGCAGTAGTGGATATCATCGACAAGTACTGGGAGCAATTCAAGTTCACAATCGCATTCTCATCCTACTGGGATATGCCAGGGGTTCGGGATGAACTGAACAGGCTGCGAAAAGGCGAAAGGGGAAGCATGGGCCACGCGTGTGAAGCTGAGACCTCACTGACGATGTACTTGCAGCCCGAGCTGGTCAGGGAAAATGAGCTCAAGAAACTCAAGCCGAGAAAAGTGATGTGGGATTGGACGATGGACAGGCCAATGCCACAGATATATACAGGATATTCCTCCCCGATGACGACAGAGGGGATCATGGGCGACCCCACATGCGCAACACCAGAGTCAGGCAAGAAGTTCTTCGACGCGATTGTAAACAAGGTCTCAGAGTTCATATTGGATTACGCGGCTGGAAAAATCGAGAGATAGACCCTATTCAAGTAGTCCTAGAGCGCGCACGCAGATAAACAAACGCGCTCACTCATTTTTTTGGTTCTCTGAGAATCATTTACTGATAGATGAGCAAGAACGCTCCATCTTTCAAGTTGGAGATGAATTGTGGCAGCCGAAGAAGGGTGTCCAAGAGACCCCGCAGGCTTTAGCCTGCGGTAGTTCAGACGAGCAATATCATGAAGACATACCT
>CAZVKZ010000013.1:0-8336 GCA_964627775.1 uncultured Candidatus Bathyarchaeia archaeon
ACCTAAGGCTACGTTCCCCTTTTTTGAGAAGAAATTACAGTCCTTGGTTTCCGGCGTCATATCCATAGACATTTTGGGGGGCCAAGCCGCTAGGTCGCTTTCGTTCCAGATCCTGCGGAGCTGCCGTCCCGAGTTCCACATGGAATCGTTTCCCTTTGTTATCGAGAACGAAAACCTGTTAATTAAATGGGGTGATGTTTTCACTGACAGCCTCCCACGCGAGGAGGAGGGAATGATATCAGATAAAATCCAGTACATAAGGGAGAATCTTTTGGCCCTTCGCATCGTTCGAGCTGACTCTCACATGTCCGATGAGAAGCTGAATACGTACGATAGGTGGCTCTTAGCACAGCTGGTGAATTGGGACCTGACAACCGTTGAGCGCTACTTTCCAGAACGCATGGATGAGATCGTAAGAAAACTCGCTTTGTGGAATCTCAGGGGGTTGATCACATTTGAGAAAGCTGTCACAAGCCAACCGCAGTCGCTTCGTTTGAGATTATCCATTGGCCTACGAATCGCACTTGCTTTTCCTACAACCCTTGCTCTGTATTTCCTTAGGAGAAGACGTCACACGATACCGATGAAAGTCTATCACGCCCTCAGGAGGTCCGTCCAGGCCTACCTCTCCGACAGATCTGATGCAAATAGTATGGCTAAGGAACTCACGCAGCTTGAGACGTACTTTCAGGATATGACTGCAAGAGCAGCCGCCATTGAAACCTACTATGAGTTGGGGCAAGACCCAAAGTTTCGATTTGACCTCAAATACTTGCCCAAACTGGTATCAGTTGCTCTGTACTACGGATATGGGGTCAAGACGAGGATCTCGAATCCATCGGAAGGTTTGTACTTGATTGAAGTGCGTGATTGCTTCGTTTGTTCTGGTCTTAAAAGTGAGAATCCCATATGTCAGCTTCTGATAGGTACAATAGTTGGCTGTTGTAGCGTTTGTTTCAAGGAGTCGTTTTCATGTAACGAGGTTCAGTGTAAATCCATGGGGGATAGATCCTGCGTATTCCATCTGAGGCGGATCTCAGAACAACTATTGTCAAACCGCTAGAACGATTGATGCACTTCACAGCGTAATCGCCTAATTGATCGCATTCTAGATATGTTCCGCATATGCTGCCATGTTGTCAGGAAGAAGCATTCCCAAGATTCCCGATGAGGCGATTGTATTGCAGAAGCAGTTAATGCTGCGTTCGTGAAAAAGCAATTTTCTAATGGCAAAAATCCGCAGAACTTTCGCTTCGAATGTCAAAGCATCGACATCAACTAGTTCAGTGATCTCCTTTGTTTTCACCAAGGGCTTGATGCTTTAGAAAGATCACATCTCCAAGCTTGACAGTGTCGTTCACGAATTCCCTGTCTTTGAGGATCCGGCGCGCGTCCTCCGTTTCCTGATCGATTTCACCTTTGTCTTTGACACAGGCTTACTCGAAGATGCTTCTCTACCTTGGGAGTCGATGGGATACGTCAAGCTTGATCGTTTTCTTCGAATATCTGTTAGCCTCGAGTCCAAGCTTGATTTACCAGCAGTATACTCGGTTTCTGAAACATCTCCGACTATCTGCTTAGCGGTTAGGAGTTCAAGCTCCTTAGTAATCTTTAGCTCTTCTTCTTGAAGTACGCTCAGTTCACCTTCTATCTTGGCCTCAACTTCGTCAATCGCTCGTTTCACTTCTGAAGATCGTTCCTCATAGTCTGCCATGAGAGTTTTGTATGCTTCTTCAGAAACAATTCCACCTGCATAGGAGTCCGTCAACTTTGTAATCTTCTGCCTGATGGTCTCCAACTCTGCAGAGAGATTTTCGTATTCCAATGCCATAGGGTGCTTTAAAGGCCAGATTTCATCGATTGACTTTTCCAATTGCGATATCTTCTTTTCGTACTCATTCTTGAGTGTGCCGTAAGCGTCTTTGGAGACTATTCCTTCAGAATAGGAGTTGGTGAGTTTCGCAAGTTTCTGTTTGGCAGCTTTCAGTTCAGTGTTGAGTTTATCGTATTCCAAAACTAGTGAAGGCCTTATTTCTTGCTCGGAGAGTCGTGCAGATACTTTCGTTTTCGCTCGATCTTTGGACATTCGTCTTTTGCGGAAGAAAAAAGCTCCAACAAAGCCAATGATAATAACGAGCAACGCAAGAGGAATCAACGCCGTTGTGGTTAGGTCAATGGGTCCGATGAGCGGAGTTACGGTGGAAGTCGGGCTGGGTGTCGTTGCAGTTGGTGTTGGTGAAGGTGTTGAACTCACGTACAGGTACTCTTTTGAATATCTGAGCATCATTCCTTCCTCTCCTACAATCCATCCGTCATTAGAATTGACCATGAAGACCGAGTAGAGGCTATTTCTTGTCGGGCTACTCGCCACACTCAAGGATTTTCCGTTCCAATAAAGTATCGTCCCCTCCCCGCCCACAATCCATCCATCACTGGAGTTGACCATGAAGATTGAAAAGCAATAGAATGATTTACGGTCTACTGGGCTGCTAACTATATTCCAAGGGCCCTTGTAGCAATGAAGTATCGTGGGTCTCCAAAAGTCTCCGCCCACGACCCATCCATCATTAGCCCCGACCATGAAAACTGAGAAAAGAGTTTCATATCTGTAACCTGACACTCTACGCCAAGATTTTCCATCCCAATGGACTATGCATGAGTCAGATCCATAGCCTACAGCCCATCCGTTATTGGAGTTAACCATGAATACTGAATTGAATCGCTCAAGATTATCGGTTGTCAAGAGCGTGACTCTGCTCCAAGACGCTCCATCCCAGTGAAGTATCACTCCTTTTGTTTTTGTTTCGAATGGAGATGATGTTTTCTCCCAGCCTACAGCCCATCCACCATTGGAGTTGACCATGAAAACCGAATTGAGACCCACTTGTGGACTAATTCCTAGTGGGCTGCTCACCGCCTTCCATGATACACCATCCCAGTGAAGTATAGTACCATATTCGCCTACGATCCATCCATCGTTAGCATCAACGATGAAGACTGAGGCAAGATTAACGTTAGCGACTGATGGGACATCCACAATACTCCAATATAGACCATCCCAATGAATTATCGTTCCATTGTCCCCTACAGCCCATCCATCATTAGAGTTAACCATGAAAACAGAATGAAGAGAGCTTGTTGTCGGACTTCGATATTCCTGCCAGGATGACTCATCTTTACAGTAAGAGTAAGTTACAGCAGACATGCTTACCAGGAGTAGGCACAAGTAGCCTAGACTAGAGATATGACGCAACCTTCTCTCTAGTAGTATTGTAAAGGAGTACGTTTTGGACTTAAGAATTTGGTTTGCGCGCGCCATCAAGGGGATACTGAACTCACTAGGAAATTCGTGAAACAAACGCAATAAACACCTGAGTGTTTTGTTCTTGGACGCCCTACGCACGCGTATGCATTTCTTTCGAGCGGTCGCTGTAAATTATTGGAGTATACAACTATTAAGGTAGATCAGGAATAGAACGTCCGGATCAATTATTGAGCATAAGAACTCGATCGGCAGCTGTGCGCTCACCTGCGCGTTCCTTCCATCCCGAGACGCGAGAGGGCACCAACTTTCTCTACAAGAACTCGGCGATATTCCTTCTTTTATGCATGAACCGATTCAGATCAACCAAATTCTCGAAGACCCTTAGACTGATTGTTTCAGCCGTCAAAAACTTTGAACAGCGGCTTGCAGGCCTAGACAATCGCCATTGTCTCAGTTTAGAAGAGCTTACCCTTTTCGGATTCCTGAAGAAGAAGCACTACTACTATGGGGCCTATCTCTCAGCCTTGACGTCTATTCCAATGCTTTCTCCATCCATAGATTGCACACAGGCCCTCTATTCTATGGTTGCAAAAACATCTGCAATCACAAGCATAAAGATTCTAGATGATATTTCCGATCGACTTAGAAACAAACAAGAAGCTGTCGAATCCCAACGAAAACATTTGAGAGCATTCACTGAAGAACTGTTCGATCTAGTGTACGCTCGCGCGCTAGATTATGAACAGAGCTTCATACGAAGAGCTGAAAATTCTTGCATGAGCATAGCAAGATGGACCTTTGAGCTTGTGAATAGGGGCCTAAGAAGAGACTCAGAGATGCTACGTGTCTATCGGAGAGATTTCGAGGACTACATTGATGGGCAAACAAAGTCTATGGACGAAAAGGCCGATGGAGCGGCACCGGCTACAACGATTCAAGACTATATTCGGAAGATCAATGAGAAAAGTGTAGGGAAGATATGGGTTGACATAGATTTCTGTTTCTTTGAGAAATCGCGAGGTAGCCTTGGACCTGATGATTCTGACTCGATCCTCTGTGTTAGAAAGGCGGCTGATCACTTCTTCAAGGGGTGTAACATCTACGACGATGTGGCCGATCTAGAAGAGGACCTCAAATGCGGGATATTCAACAGTGTACCGCTACTCGCTCTTGACAATGGAAAGATAGACAGATCTGATTTAAAGAGAGACAAAATGGAACTCTTGAGGATTCTGAGGCAACGTGACGCGGTTAATGACGCTGTCTATCTGGGAGACTTATTCTTCCTTCAGGGATTCAGGCCGTTAATGGAAGTAAGACGATTAGCTGAGCTTATGGACATTAACGCCATAATCTTCGGGGCCAAGATTCTGCGTATGTTCGCAATTAGAAAATGGCTTATCCATGAACCAAACTCCAATAGCCTGACGAAAACAGCTCTTTCCATGGGAAGCGAAAAACTGTACCGAATTCCCGAGCACGTAGCAATATACGCAAAGTCCATATGAGCTAGTGTTGGAATCGATTGTGCGCGAATAGGAGAAACTACCGCGAAGGCCTTGTAGAGAGAGAGTGGGCCCTCTCTAGCTGCGACTTTGAAGTTTGGCCCTGAGTACAACGCGCGCGCTCAAAAGTCGACACCCTAAGATCATGAGTGGGCTACTTGATGGAAAGAGTCAGTGGAAGTTGCAGCTTTCACCTAGCCTAGACTCGACTCTGCAATGCCTAACTCGTAGTTTTTGAACGACTAGGCTCGCCGATCTCGACTCACCCACGGGAAATACTTTAGAACCCCGTACGAAAATAGTATTCAGACTGCTTAGGAGCTTTCGAGCGACACGAGCGGTTTCGTGTTCTTTTTCAAGTCGAAAGCTGTATCTGCTAGGTGGAAAAGGTCGATAGATGGGGGTTCAGCATCTGGGGTGTCTGGTGGGGATTGTAGGCAAGCCAAACGTGGGGAAGTCGACATTCTTCTCTGCGGCGACTATGCTCAGTGTTCCTATTGCAGCTTATCCTTTTACTACTGTAAAGCCCAATCGTGGAATCGGTTACGTAAGGGTGAATTGTGTCTGCAAGGAGTTTGGGGTCAAGGATGAGCCGGTCAATTCCATCTGTGTAGACGGTATCAGGCTGATACCGGTGGAACTTGTTGATTGTGCCGGTTTGGTTCCTGACGCCTGGCAGGGGAGGGGCCTTGGCAATCAGTTCCTCGATGAGATCATGGGTGCTGATGCACTCATACACGTCGTAGACGCATCTGGCTCAACAGATCTCGAGGGCAAAATGTGTGAGCCAGGCACTCACGATCCACTTGAGGATGTAAGGTTTCTCGATCGCGAGCTCGACATGTGGCTACTGCGTATAACGAGAAGAAACTGGGAAAAGATAACTCGAAGAGGAAAGGTTGGAAGAGACGAACTTATAGAGGATCTGGTGGAACGCCTTAGCGGGCTAGCTATCAAGAAAGAATCGGTGGATAATGGTATTGAGAAGTCGGAGCTCCGTGTTGAAGATGTCGCACGTTGGTCTGACGAGGATCTCATCAGACTGTTGCGTCAGATACGGCTGCTCTCAAAAGCCATGGTCATAGTGGCCAACAAGGTAGACCTCCCTGTGGCGAGGGAGAATCTGAATCGACTCTCAACATGCAACTACAAGGTCATACCTTGCTCTGCAGAGGCAGAGCTCGCCCTCAGGAGATCACGTGAGAAGAACCTCACCGACTACAACCCTGGAGACAGCAGTTTTAACGTCACCAATGCTGAGGCATTGAGACATGATCAGCTTAGGGCACTGGAAAGAATTACAGACGAGATCCTTTCAGTCTATGGCTCGACTGGAGTTCAACAATCGATCAACCTCGCCTTTCTAGGCCTTCTTAGAATGTCAGTAGCATATCCGGTTGAGAATGTCGAGAGTCTAACTGATCACAAAGGGAGAGTTCTCCCTGATGCATATCTAGTACCTCCTGGAACCAACGCAAAGGAGTTCGCAGACATGATCCACTCTGAACTTGGGAAAAACTTCCTTTATGCTACTGAGGCTAGATCAAAGAAGAGGGTAGGCGAGAGCTACGTAGTGAAGGACAGGGATGTGTTGTCCATAGCCAGTGCGGCCAAGAGGGGTTGAAGGGTTTCAGGCGTTGAATGTCTCTAGCCGCTCGATCGCTGTTGATGCAAGTTCCTTGAAAAAGGATTCCTTGAGTCTTCTTCCCTGGTTTATTCCAGGACAACGTTTATCGGTCAGCAAAATCCTCAGCAGCATTCCTTCTTTTCTCATCTCAAACGGGTAGAAACGGCATACGAGCGGCCTAGACGTGTACACTACGCAGCCGTTTCTGTGTAGGAATCTGCACTCTCCATTGACCTTCCGCATTTCGCGGCAATAGATCTTGTTTGAGGTTGGTCCGGAAAAACCTTCGACCGCGATGCCGCTTCTTCTTGAAATTTCGTCGGCCTCTGCCGCAAGAAGCCTTATTCTCCTCCTGTGGCCAACTATGTCACGGCAACACTGAGCGCATCTCCTGCAAACCCATCTTACATTAGCCGGGTAGGTAACTCTGTAGTCTTGGATTTCAAGAAACCTCGGAGAATCCCCTCGGGCCGTCTCAGCTTTGTCCAGATACTTCACGTCTAGGCTGTCAGAATGAGTCCAGGTTTACCTGGCCTTCACGTGCTTGACTATGGGAGCCCTGGACTTTCTGAGAACCCTGTAGCCACATATAGGACATTTCACTTCTGGGGTTACTGAGAGCTGTTCCAGAGTTACCTTTGCATTGCAGTTGATGCACTCGTAAGTTATGCCTGCCGCGCTCTTCTCAGAAGGTTCCATATTCTAATCTGATACATCACCTGACTAGCAGCTAAAGTTAAACGTTTCTAGGTTGGCTTTTGACTTAATCTTTTTACCTGACCCCAGGGGTGGGGCTCCCTAGTATTCATGACGTCAGGTGGAGGGTCTGACTGGGACAAATGTTTTCTAACTAGAGCAGAGTTCATCTGTTGTTGCTGATGAGAAGACGCTTTGACGTAATAGGTGACATCGCAGTCATCGGATGCACAGTCGATGAACTTGAAAAGGACACAGCGGAGACCATCCTTCGAGAGAATAAGCGAGTGAGAGTCGTTCTGGCGAAATCTGCGCCTGTTCGAGGGGCATTTCGCCTGTGTGGCCTGAAACTGGTAGCGGGGGAGAATAGAACCCTGACTGTCCACCGCGAGAACGGCTGTGTTTTTCACGTTGATTTGGCAGCTGTACATTTCTCACCTAGACTTGTAAATGAACGGAGATTGGTCGCAGAATCTTCAGAGCCAGGAGAGCAGGTGCTGAATATGTTCGGCGGCCTAGGTAGCTTCTCAATAGAGATTGCTAAGGAGAAACGTTCGACCCTAGTCTTTAATGTGGACATCAATCCAGATGCAGCTCGTTTGTGCCTCAAGAACGTGTTAGCAAATAGCCTAAGAGGAAGAGTCGTAACGGTCCTGAGTGACGCCAAAGAAGCGACAAACTCCCTTTTCCTGAACAAGGTTGGCAGAGTCCTGCTACCGCTCCCAGAGAAATCATATGAGTATTTGAATGCCGCGATATCCGCATTGAAGGATTCCGGGACCATCCATTACTATGATTTCGTAGGCATCGCTAAACGAGAATCCTGCGTTGATATGGTCCTCGCAAAAGTCGCCAAGTCAAATACCAAAGCCGATTTGTCTCTGAGGAAAGGACGGATCGTGAAGAGTGTTGCACCCAGACGTTACCTTGTATCCCTCGAACTCCACGCAAAAAAATCCGGCCGAGTCTGAGTGGCTTTCAGGCTGATCACAGAGTCCTGCTGCAGGATTTTCTTCGAGGATCAAACCTACTGCTCAACACAATACACCTTGCCCTTTATCCTGCGGACGAAATTGGCACAAGTAAAACACTCTATGAAGGATCTCGTTGTCATCGTCACTGGACATTCAACACATTCCTTCTTCATCCTTGCCAAGGTCTTTCCGCCAACGACCCCCTTAAGAGACTCGACCTTCTCCTTAGGAACCTTCACTCGGGTACTTGAGACTTTGATATCGACTGT
>CAZVKZ010000013.1:8346-16460 GCA_964627775.1 uncultured Candidatus Bathyarchaeia archaeon
TGACTGTTCTTTCCCTACTGCGCTCGCTGCTCAAACTGTACACCGCTTACCCCTCTATACAGGTGCTTCAAGTATTAAGTTGTGCATTCTCAGACGCCGAATAAAAGGTCCAAAAGCAAGAAGTAGGACAAGAGAAAACTAATCGAAGTGAATATAAGGCTCCTCCGAGGATAGGCGGCTAGACGTGACAAAAGTTGAAGAATAGGTCGACCTTCCTAGTCACAGTTACGATCTTGGCTGTCGTTGACATTATTGTGGAGGCCAGGATAATGCCTCTGCTTTATCAAGGGATCCCAATTCCCTTCCAAATGACTTCTAAACCGATAGGTAACGCTCTCTTCTCAGTGACTTCGCTGCAACTGATACTGATAACCTCGAACATACTCGTGCTAGTCGCTGTTCTGAGAAAAGCAGGTTACAAGAGCGACCTGGTGCCTTCGAGGATCGGTGACTGGCTGGACTTATTTGCTCTTCTATTGCTAGGCGTCTCGGGTCTGGCAATGTGGTTCAACCCGTTCTTCCTGTCTCTATTCTTGGCAGCTGGCGCCTATCTGGTCCTTTCAGAAATGCGCTGACCTTGTGATTGCGGCCAGACATCCTTTGGCCACGCTTATGATGAGTCCCAGGGCCATCGCCAATCCAACTGGAAATGCGTAGAGAAACTTCCGGACCGACCGGTAGTGCCAGACCCCTACGATTACAAGCGGGCCGAGAGCTATGGCAGAAAACGTGTTGATGAAGGAGAGGATGAAAACCAGCAGATAGGATCCGTAATAGATATAACTTCTCAGAAGCCGGCGTGTCATCAATCCTTCTCTCAACAGGAGATAATGATATCGCGGAAGATACAAGAACCTGTCCCAAACGTGCACGGTGTAATTAAATGGCTTTAGATGCTTTGCCGTTCTATGTCTGACAGACACTACCTCAAATCCAAGTCTTTCAGCCTTCGCTCCAAGCCAGAGATCATTTGTTCTATCAAACCTCTCGTCAATTCTCCAATCGATCTCGTCTAGCAGTTGTCGCGAGATTATGGTACATCCCATTGTGACATCAACTTCGATCGTTTTCTGATCGCCGCCGACGTATACGTACGGGATAGACCCCATGCCTACTGTAGCGTTTCTCTCGATGAAATCGACGAGTAATTCCAGAGTGTCCCTCGGTATTTCGACATCAGCCTCAACGTTCACTATGTACTTTGACTCAGTCGTTCTCGCTAGTTCGAAGCATTGATTTATCGCCTTTGCGACATTCCCTCCCGTTGGCTCTGTACCTCTCCTAAGAAGCACGTCGAAATATGAGGATCCGTTTTTGGTGATAAACTCTTTGAGTATCTGACTTGATGAGTCTGTGGAGCAGTCGTCGTAGAAGACCAATGTGATTTTCTTCTTGTCGTATGAGAGGTTGTCGCTGATTGATTTGAGCGTGATTGGGAGCGTGCCCTCGTAATTCTTGAAAGGAACGCATATGACGATGTGTGGTTGTTCAGTGTGGGGTTCATTCTCATGGGAATTGGAACTCAAATTTCTTCCTTCCATTGGGCAAGCCAGCCTGAGATTATGTTCTTGTAGGCCTCTAGTTGCCATCTGGCAATGGCGTAGTCCCTTGTCAAGAGGTAGATCCATATAGCTTTGGGAACACCGAGTATTGCGAACAGCATAATTCTTCTGTAGCCGTAGTAGTTGTAGACTCTGGCAATCCTGCCAAACTCAACCAGGTCTCTAAGGTTCCTTGCGCCCAAGTCAGCGTAGTGATAGCAGTGAGCTGTCCTAGAGAGGTTCCAAGTGAATCCTTTCTTGGTTATGTGCTCTTTGATGTACTGGTCTTCCCATACGTGCAGGCGGCTTGGTATTCTTATGTCCTTCACAAGTTCGGTGCGAATCACCGTGTCGTGCAGCATCCCCCGCCTGTTTCCTTCTATGAGCATCGTGTCTTCGAGGGACTTTCTGTAGAATTTAGAGATTGCAAGACACCTTTTCAGGTCTTTGGGGGCAGTTGGTATCGCCACTCCCCAAACGGCGCCAGTGTTCCTCTTGACATGATTCTTGATCTTGGAGAACCAGCTCTTGCATAGTATTACATCACTATCGACGAATACAAGCCATTCAGTCTCAACTTCGCTTATCCCTCGCTCTCTAGCCGCCCCCCTGCTGCCCTCCATCTGTATTAGCGATAAGTTCGGATATGATGAAAGGATCCGTATCGTATTATCCGTGCTTTTGCCGTCTACGACAATAAGCTTGTTGACGGGTATGTTTGCGTAAACACTCTTCAGACACATGTCCAAGAATGGCTTCTCGCTATTCTTGGTCAGCATCACTACGTCTATTTTCTCTTGCTCTCTGAGCATCGAGCACCCCGCTTTGATGTGTTGTCCAAGCAGCGTAGCGTTTTGTTCCCAATAATATATGTTTATTCAGAATCTGGATCTCTAACTCCAGTATTGCAGTCGTGATTGAGGTCACTGTCAGTGATCTCAAGGGCTTTGGGGCGTAAGTAGAAGGCTACACTCAGCTCAAAGCGTAGACTTAAATAGCTTGCGAAGGAAACTTCTCCCAAGATAAAGTCACGAGGGAGTCGTAGTATACTGCGCGGAGCATGCTTCAAACCGTATAACACGGCTAGACCAGCGGAACCAAAGTTCGGCTTTCTAAAGGCGGTCTCTGCAGAGACACAAGACGTTCTCATAATATTGCCTACTAGGCTGACATAGGAGGGTAAAATCAAGACTCATGGCTGAAGTCTGTAGTGTGTGTGGGCTTCCCAAGGACCTCTGTGTATGCGGCACAATAAGCATGGAACAGCAGGTAATAAAAGTCCGTACCGAGATGAGAAAGTGGGGCAAGGCCGCCACCGTCATAGAGGGAATGGACTCTAAGAGCGTCAACCTGAACGACCTTGCAACCAAACTGAAAGCTTCATGTGCATGCGGCGGAACCGCCAAAAATGGGCAGATAATCCTCCAAGGAGACCATCGAGAGAAAGTTAGAAAGCTTCTGGTCGATTACGGCTTTCCCAGTTCCAGCATCGAGGTCCACTAGGGGCGGTCTAACAAGAAGATGCCGATCGATGACATTACTGAGACGCTACGGGCTCTCAAGCATATAAAGGGGAAAGAACAGGTGTGTCCTCGATGCGGCAGCTCATCGATTGTGAGGACCAGCCCCTTTGATGGGTGGCTGTTTCCTGCGCGGTTTGCGTGCGAAAGATGCGGGTACTCAGGCTACTTGGTCTTGGAACCTGACGAAATGGAGGACCAAAGCGCCCAGCGTCTAGACGTTCAGCCCTAAGGCTTCCTTGAGCCCCTTATATCTGTTCCGAACGGTAACCTCGGTAACGTTTGCAACCTCGGCAATGTCCTTCTGTGTCTTCTTCTCGCCCTCAAGTACGCATGCAACATATAGTGCTGCGGCAGCCAGACCCATTGGGTCTTTGCCGGCAGCGATACCCCTCCTCTGAGCTTCCTTGAGGATCTTTATTGCACTTCTCTGAGTCTTCATCGATATACTGGCCTTTGAAGCGATCTTCGACACACACCTAATCGGGTCCTCAACAGGCATTCTGATGTCGAGCTCACGAAGCAGCAGTCTGTAACAGCGGGCGACGTCTTTCTTCTTTATTCTGCTGTCAGCAGCAACCTCTTTCAGGGTTCTGGGGGTCTCTGTGGCTCTACAAGCCGCGTATAGTGAGGCTGCCGCTATAGCCACTATAGATCTTCCTCTGACCAGGCCACTGTCCAAAGCTTTCCTGTAGATTACAGCAGCTCTCTCTTTGACAGATGATGGAACGTGGAGTCTGTCTGTGAGCCTATCCAGCTCGGCCATGGCTTGCGCGAGGTTTCTGTCTACAGAGGAGTTTATCCTAGTCCGTATCTGCCACTTCCTCAGACGTAGCATCTCCAATCTGGTGTTGAGGGGCAGCTGTCTTCCGTAGGCATCCCTGTTAACCCGGTCTATAACCGTTGACAGGCCCTTGTCATGGACTGAGAAGGATATGGGAACACCGACTCTTCCACGTGATTCCCTTTCCTCCTGGGTAAATGCTCTCCACTCTGGTCCTTGATTCATGGCGTTCTCACTCAAGACCAAGCCGCACTCTTGGCAGACGATCTCGCCCAAATCGTAATCTTCGATAAGGTTGGTGCTGTTACACTCTGGACAGTTCGTGAGCCTCATCGGCTTCCTTTCGTGGGTTGGCATTTCCATTCACCTTTGGCGCCTGAGCATGGCATCTCCAGACCTGACTGGCCTATTACGAGAATTTCGCGAGTCTGACCCTGAGATAACCGACGTCGTAAGCGTATCCTATATTTAAGTATTACTTATATTTAAAAGCTTCCCTGACGCTTTCCATTGGTCCATGGCTCAGGCCCGCCAGTTGTGGACCCAAAACATCCTTGTTCTTAAACCTTTAAAGATGTTGTCCGCATCTTCATTAGCGGCCCGGTGATGCGGCGCGGTTAGCCCGGTCGTCTAGCGGTCAATGTGGGTTCAGACACGATTAAGGATAACGGGCTCTGGATCCTCCAAGAAGGAGAAGACACCCGTCGACGGGAGTTCGAAAATCTTTCGAAAATCTCCCCCGGGCTACTATAGATCCTAGAGGATGGATGGATTATAGCTCCTAGCTCAGCGCTTGGCGTTCTCCAGTGGCATGTGTCTAATTACTATGAATCCTTGGTTAGCATTCATGATCACAAAGTCACCACTTGAGATTATCCGCATCGGATCCTCCTCGAAAGAGTCCATTAGCGGAATATCAGCAAGCACACAGCCACTAGCTATTATTGGCTCAGTTCTCGTGTTTATTATTCCAGCAGGTTTGGTTCCTCTCTTGGCCATTGCAAATATGGTGTAAGATCCGACCGTACTACCCTTCCCGTATGGGAATACGAGGATCTTGTTTGTTACACAGACTCCCTCAAGGTCATGCCCTCTCTCCATCACCACACCACTTACGGGATCGACTCCACCGAGAAAAGACAGGGGTTCATGAGCAACGATCGCTTCTCCCTTTGCCAATCCTTTGACCAAGCTTCTGCCCTTAATCTTAGTCTCCATGGACCGCATGTTCAAGACACTCCTCAAGATTTCCTAAACGAACGCCTGTGCTGCAGAGCGTTGGCAGGTAATATGCCGCTTTCGCTGAGTTAATCATAACTTTCGAGATGCCCATTTGCTCGAAAGGTGCTACGACCATGCAAGTGTCTCTTACCACGTCTCCGCCGGCTCTCACAATGCTGTCGAGACAACCCTCAGCCTTGCCGAGACTCCAAACATGCCTTGAAGTGAAAACCGACAGGTGCCTTCTGAGACGTTTCCCTTCAACCCACCTAGAGATCTTCCTAATCTCTTCGATGCTGCAGTGTGGGCAACCTACGCAGACAACATCTGGGCAACTCTCCGTCGAAAGCGAACCCTTTACTCTCTCAAGGTCAGACCTCTCAACTGAGATCTTCTCTCGAAGGTTGAGTTGGTTGAATCTACGCGATTCAGGCGTCAGGTTCCTTATGTGATAGATTGCATGGCCGCCTGAGGTTGCCATACTTGCTCCCAATGCCTTGAGGCAAACGGTGTCTGGAATGCAGCCATGAAGGTTAATCAACGGTATTTTTTCGTGAGAGCCCTCGCCTATCAGGAATCCTAAAAGACTGTAGTCCAGTTCGTCCTTTAGCTCGACCTTGACGTCAACCTCGGTCGCTGGAACCCTGTTCTCGTCTAGATGGATGCCATAGAGTGGCGTCTTGCCTGTGATTGCGCTGGCAAGCGCCGCTGGGCCTCCCTCTCTGTTGGTTCTCGCACCCACGACTGAGTTGGCGTAGATCACAGCTGATGACTCAGCCCATGCGATGTGGTCTCCATTCTTCGGTCTTTCTTCAAGAAGGTAGGGGGTGCAGGTACATGTCGGGCTGGCTCCCATACTGATAAGGGCTGAGATGATCCTTGTCTGCTTCTGGGCGAAGTCCTTGGGAACTCCCATCTTTTTCCATTGCTCGAGATCCATGCCAGCTGGGTTCGTCGTGGTTCTTACAGTCGTCTTTGCTCCCAATTTAGCGAAATTCTCGATGAACTCTAGTCCCGCGTCTCCAATCGTCTTGTAAGATATCCCTGAGATCTGAGCGCTCTTTACCGGGATTAGTCTTTCAGCCTCGAAAATATCGCCTATTGTGACTAGTAACTTAAGGGCGGTCGCTAACGCGTCGCCCCGCTCACCATCCAAACACTTCTCTTCTTCTTTTGTAAGATACACTTCGGGTGACCTTATGCTGTAGGCTCGACCGGGATCTTTGCTTTCTCGAACTTCTCTCTTGGCTTAAGGAATGAACATGTGGCATCTAGACCCACTTTTGTAGTCAGGTTGAACTCTTGATCTCCTGAAGCGTCTAGACTTGAGCCGCGCACATTCTCTATTACGACAAGACCTCGGCTTCCCTGGAATCTCGTCGCTACGGCCCACTCGACCTCTTCGGGGTTATTCACATCTATGTCTGTATCAACGACGACTACATGTTTAAGGGATGGATGCCCGGCAAACGCTGCGAGGATCGCGTTCTTAGCATCTCCCTCCGTCTGTTTTTCGATGGAGATGACTGCATGGAGCCAGTGGCAGCCCCCCGGAGTCAGGTTCACGTCCTTGACTTTGGGAACTACGCCCGCAACTGACTCTGAAATCTTGGCTTCCTGTGGAAGACCCATTAAGAGTCCATGCTCCCTCCCGGATGGAAGCAGAGCATGGTAGAAGAAGCTCTCCCTACAGAAGATCCTCTCAACCTGGACGATGGGTTGTTTTCGTACGATGTCGTACGTTCCAGTGATATCTACGAACGGTCCCTCCTCAATATCCCTGTCCAAGAGGATCTTCCCTTCAATGACTACTTCAGAATCTTCAGGGACACGTGCATTCACAGACCTGCATTCGGCCAGCCTAAGATTGTTGTTCAAGAGTCTGTTTGCAACGGCGTACTCACTAACCCCGAATGGTGCTGGCGAGGCGGCGGCAAGAAGAACTGCTGGATGCAGTCCTAGAGCGATTCCCACATCCAAGGTCGTGCTTCCAGCATCTCTGGCCATCTTGCAGATCTTGTATAGATGGCGCGGGACGATTCTGATGGCCATATGCCTGTTGTCAACAACCATAAGCCTGTGGATTGATACGTTCTCCTCATTTTGACTAGGGAGTCTTGCAGAAGTTATGGCTGAGGTAATGTAAGGGCCGCTATCCCTCTCAAAATGGGTCAAGATAGGCAGATCAAGAAGACTCGTAAGCTCTTTCTTAGCTAGGTATGTGCTAGCTGTCGCGGGGTTCATCGGATTCCTTATCGCATCGAGGAGATGAGATCTCAATTTCTGAATCGAAGTACCCAACGCCAGTGCAAGCCTCTGTTTTGTTCCGCATACTCCCGCGATCACTTTGCCATGGTCGTTGATCTTGTTGAAAAGAAGCGCCTGTCTGCCATCATATTTCCTCAAAATAGAGGAGGCTTCAAGATTCAGGGATACTTGATTGTCGATTCTGAGAAGGTCGCATTCTTCGTCCAAGGTCTTAACGAAGTCTCGCAGGCTGGGCATTCGCATCCTCACTGATTTCGTCGATAGATAGGCTGGTTGATATTAAGCTACGCGTCCCTTCCAAGGTTCAAATAGATCTTGATCGAGACCAAGACGAAGCAGAATCCGACCTACAACAAAGTCCACGAGATCGCCTACCTGTGTAGGTTTGTGGTAAAAGGCTGGGCTCGCAGGTATGACGGCCACCCCTAAACGGCTCAATTTCAGGAGGTTGCTAAGGTGTATGGTGCTGATTGGCGTCTCCCGAGGTACTACTATCAGTGGTCGTGCTTCCTTAAGGCAGATATCTGCTGCCCTCAGTAGCAGATTCCTTGCGTCTCCTCCTGCAATCGCTGCTATAGAGGCCATGGAGCAGGGTACAATTACCATCGCGTCAAATCGCTGGGAACCGCTTGCAACAGGAGAAGTAAGATCATCTACATCGTAATGCGCCGTTGCTAACCGCCAGAGTTCTCGGGGTTTCTTATCCAACTCATGTTGAAGAATCTTCTCTGCCGGGTGTGTCATGATCAGATGCGTCTCGATATTCCTCTGTCTTAGAAC
>CAZVKZ010000013.1:16470-17762 GCA_964627775.1 uncultured Candidatus Bathyarchaeia archaeon
GCGTACGGCATGCCACTTGCTCCTGTGATCCCGACTATTATCTGCAGAGTCCTTCCCCTCAGTGGGGCCGCTTCTTCGACTGGGTATGCGAATACCTTGCCTTCGGCTACTATTAAGAGTTAGAAAGCTGATACAGAAGATTGCGAAGTAATCTCAGGCTGACTCCCTCATGGCCGCAAAGCATGAATCACGGATTACAGCGTTGGGTGGAACATTTGAGCAGTTACATAAAGGCCACAGAAAATTCATCTTCAGAGCCCTCCAAGTGAGCGACAAGGTTATCATCGGGCTCAGCAGCGATGGATTCCTGGCCGGCAGGAGGAAAAAACACGACGTTAGCAGCTACAAAGACCGGCTAGCCAGTCTAAAATCGTTCCTCTCCAAAATTGTAGCGCTTGATAGAGTCACGATAGTACCGCTTGAAGACCCCTACGGCCCAACAATAGTAAACGAGGAAATCTCAGCCATAGTAGTCAGCCCCGAAACCCTCAACACCGCGATTGAGATTAACAGGATCAGAACCAACAATGGAATGAACCAACTAAGGATCTATGTTGTTGACTTTGTCCTTGCTGAGGACGGGAAACCCGTCTCTTCCAGCAGGATCAGCCAAGGAGTGATCAACAAGGAGGGCAAACTGCTCAGAGGCTAGTCAGGATCACTGCGGAATCTGCTTTCCTGAAGACGTGAAGTACCATGTACAGCGAACAGGTAAACAGTCTTGGTCAACTAGGCCTCCAAAAAATCGAAGTCTTTCACCTTTCTCTTCACTTTCAATTATTCTTTGGGTTAAATTGGTATACCAATTACTCACGTAAATACTAACACCAATCTAAAGATTGTTCCAAAGAGATCCAATCCAATTTATCGAAGGGTCGTGATCGCTGCGAAAAATTGGAGGTCTAGACCGGCGCGCTCAAGGATGGTGCGCAGCGTCCTTCCCAACGCTCGCGTTCTCGTCAGTTATCTGAATTCTTTTTCCCATTTCGATGATATTCTCTCAAGGTTCTTTCTAAAGTCCTCAAACTCTACGAAGAAGCCTTCTTTGAGAGAGTCACCCACGTACCTCTTGCTCCAAGTTATCATGCCCATTCGGAGAAGGTCTTTCCAGACGTAGTAGACAAGTCGCCTTGAGGCTCTGAACGGTCTGTTCTTCCAGATGTAAGCGCCGCTCTTGATCTTTGTGGCAAACGCGTTGAGGGCATGCTTTGAAAAGTGGCCTTTCTTCTCCTTCAGCTCATCTATCAGAAAATGTAGTATAATCCTTTGTTTGGTGTTGGCGGGATAAATTA
>CAZVKZ010000014.1:0-17695 GCA_964627775.1 uncultured Candidatus Bathyarchaeia archaeon
AGTATAGTCTGTGAGTGTACCCTTCGTACCCGCTAATACGCCGGCCCAAATAGGATCCTTCTTGGCCATAGCCTCGCCTGTGCTCTTGAAGATGGGATAGGCAGCGTAGTAGCCTGAAGTTATGAAGTCTTCATATGCCTTCTTGTCTTTGAGGATGTAAGCTAGGAGATCCTTCGCCAGATCAATATTCTTTGAGTCCTTGAATACTACTAGGGCTTGCTTGGAGGCCCAATGGAAGGTTCCAGCGGGTCCTTTGGGTGCAGGGAGCATTACCGTCTCCCCAGCGAGCTTCGGGTTTCTAGTGACAGCTGCATAGTATGGGGTGGGGCCTTCGCAAATGAAAGCAGAAGTCCTGGTAAGGTAAGCATTGTTGTTGATCATCTCGTCGGCCCTGATCATCTCCGGCGAGATCAACCCCTCATTATATACGTTAGCTATCAGCTGCAAGGTATCTGCTGTCTCTTTGCTCTTGTACATGAGCTCCGCAGTGCTTCTTCCGGTCATGAACTTCCCTCCATAAGGCCACCAGAACATGTGCCACGTCTCGCAGCCGTCGAAGGTCTTGCCCAGCGTGTATCCCATCGGGTACATCGTTGGGTGCTTCTTCTTGACTTCTCTGGCAAACTGAATGTAGTCCTCCCATGTCTTCAATTCTTCAGGTTTCCTTCCCACCTCGTCTGCGAAGGGCTTTATGAGATGTACGGTGTTGACAAAGAGGAATAGGTCAATGCCGTATATCTTGCCTCCCATCGTATACCATTTCTTCACTTCATCTAAGACATCATCCCTGCCGATTTCATTAATGGCATCATCTATCTCTACTATGTTCCTAGCGTTGGGGTCTTCAGCCATTAAGGCAACGATTGTTCCTGCTCCATAAGCGAGATCCGGCGGATCTTTGGCTTCAACACCAGTTAGGATCTTTGGAAGGATCTCCGTGTAGGACGCAACGCCCATGTCAATGTCTACGCCTTTCTTTGCAGCCCACTCATAGGTTCTGGACTTCAACCAGTCGTTCAAGGCTGGCGCATACGTAGACTGGTAGAGCACCCTTAGCTTACGCCTTCCCGGGCTGGGGCTTGGAGTTGGGGTAGGTGTGGGTGTTGTTGGAGTAGGTGTTGGTGTTGTTGGAGCTGGTGGTTTGTATTGGGATATTCCATATCCGGCAGCGGCGACTGCGCCAACTGCGACTGCGGCACCAGCATATTTGAGATAGCTACGTCTACTCACCTTTTCTTGACTCAACATATCACCTCAAAACTCTTCTTCGAGCGAAACCACTAAAGCAGTTTCACCCAAAAATAGGTTGTATAAGCGGAAATTTAAGACTTGTCCCGTCTCCCTTTTCTATCAAATACCATATATTGTATTTTTGAGCCCTTTTGGTTCTGACCTCAGATATTATGAATGAATAATTTGGATTATTCCCAAGGAACGTTTCAAAACCCTTTGCGATCCTTGATCAACTTGAAATACTAAACGAATGAGATCTAGCAGTAAGGGGATCTCATGAACAGTTCCTATATCTTCCATAGAGATCTGTTCAGGGAACACGTCCGAATCGTCAAGGGAGAAGGCGTCTACATTTACGATGAACACGGCAAAAGATATCTCGACACGACAGGTGGCTCAAACGCCTCCATCCCCATCGGTCATGGAGTCCAGCCAGTAATCGAGGCTATGCTGGAGCAGGCCAGAAAGATATCATTCGTTCCCATGCATCTATTCTCAAATGAGCCTGCCGAAAAGTTGGCAGAGGAAATAGCGAAAGTCGCTCCATCAGGTCTGAAGACTACTTGGTTCGTCGATAGCGGATCCGAGGCTACAGAGAACGCGGTGAAGATAGCACGCCAATTTCAGGTTGAGAGAAAGACCACCTCAAAATTTAAAATAATAACCAGGTGGCAGAGCTTTTTTGGAAATACCCTTGGGGCGCTTGGCTTCGGGGGGCATACATACCGGCGCAGTAAGTTCATACCGTTATTGAAAGATATGCCGCATATACCGCCGGCTTACTGTTATCGCTGCTGGTTCAACAAGGAATACCCTGACTGCGACATAGACTGTGCCCTATTTCTCGAGAGGGTCGTCAAACAGGAGGGTCCAGAACACGTAGCCGCCTTCATCGCTGAACCGATAGTGGGAGCAACGACAGGTGCAACGACTCCGCCCAAAGAGTACTATCCAATAATCAGAGAGATATGCGAAAAGTACGATCTCATATTCATAGCTGATGAGGTACAAACAGGAATCGGCAGAACTGGGAGATGGTTCTGCATAGAACATTGGGGAGCCTCACCGGACATAATCGCAACAGCCAAAGGGATGAGTGGAGGCTACACTCCACTCGGCGCGGTCATTGTCAATGATGTTATTATTGATCAGTTCAGACGCAACAAATCCAACTATACTGGAGTTCACACTTACAGCGCGAACCCACTTTCCTGTGCCATAGGACTTGCGGTCTTGAGGTACATCGCCTCGAATAAGCTGATCGAGAAATGCAGGGACGCAGGAGCATACTTGATGAAGCGCCTAAAGGAGCTTCAAGGCGAGCACAAGATCATTGGGGACGTCAGAGGCCTAGGGTTGATGATTGGACTGGAATTCGTCAAAAATAGAGATACAAGAGAGCCATACCCGCCAGAGATCAGGCTATGTCATGTGCTAACTGAGGAAGCCAAGGAGCGAGGCGCACTCCTCTATCCGGGTTCTGGAACTGCCGATGGTATCTCGGGAGATCACGTGTTGATCACGCCACCATACATCATAAACAAGGATCAGATGGATGAGTTCGTCTCCATCCTTGATGAATCGCTCAGGTCGGTTGAAGAAAGATATCCGCCTTCGCGCTAGCAAAGTGTTGAGCGATCAGCTTGATCTATATGAACCGACGCGGGATTCCGAAGACAATTGCCGAATGGATAAGGCCCGGAATGGGCTGGTTGGCAGGGGGATCATTATGACTCGTGTATACCTATTGCTCAGCATCTGGTACTTTGAAACAACTCTCGGTCTACTGAAGTAACACCAGACTCTTTTCATAAAGTCGATTCGGCGTAAGCTATCGACTAGATTATCGTGATGTACTCTTCTGGAAGTTGGGACAATTCCCCATACCGTGGATCATAGGCGAATATCCCAAACTGATTTGTCGAGGTGTCTACTATCATGGCTATGATCTGGTTGGAGAACTGCTGGAGCTTGGAATGGGTCTCGATATCTATGGGTGACATGAATACCCCACTGCCCAAGTGAGAGTGGTACCAGCCAACGATGCTGCCTTGTATTCGGCCGTTGACTATGTCATCGGCGATCTCAGCCAGTATTTCTTGAGAGAATATTGAGAGTGACCTGGTTGCATCAGAGGTTCCGTTTATCGCATCGGTGATCATCAACTGACCGTTGGAGAGTTCACCTATAAGCAAGCCAATCTGTTCATATGGAACATTCATCTCAATCCGTATCTTCTGCAGAACACTATTGTTGATGACAACAGGTATCAATTCTTAAACATCCTTTCGAATTGTAAGACGAATCATGGTTTGCGACCTACTGGTCTATCTTCAAGAAATAACTTTCGGTTGTCTCTTCATGATTTCGTAGATTCTTTTCGCTCTTGGTGCCGTTAGCTTTGCTCCGGCTGACTTGATGAACTCTTCCAGCCTCTCGGGGTCATAACCCTGCAGAGCATATTCCTGAGCTTGTATTGCCATCTCAAGCTTGTCAGAGCTCTTGACCAGCCTAGCTTCCCGAGATCTCAGCGACTGGGCTTCCTTCCATGTCTCAGTATACTTTGATGAAATTTTTTTCGGTAAGCTTGATAGCAATTGCCTTAATGCTCTCTCTTCAGAGCTTCTGGCCCCACCAGGGCCGAGTGATCTCTTCTGGCTCGGGGTGAGGTCTCCTGCGAGCGTCTCTGCGAGGTCGTCAAGTAGGGCCATTCTCAAAACCTTCTCGGTGTCCAGCCCTTCAAGATCACTGAGCACCATTGAGACTAGGGCTGTTCTGTACATGTGCTCAGCTATGGACTCAGGTGATTCTATTCCTACTTTTTCTTTCCATCCCGTACGTGCAAGAGTCTTTGCCCTGCCAACTTCATGGGCGAACTTCAGAAGAGCCTCTTCAAGAGAAGTCACAGTCATCCCCTAGCACATTCTATATGAACTTGAATTCAACTGTCGGGAGATCTCCTTTTATTACTTCCCCAGCAGCACCATCTAGGAGCACTTGGTATTTCGTTCCCTTGTAGGCGTATGACGTAAACCAGACCGGTGCGTGAAGGTAGAAGACCTCTTCGACCGTGAACTCGAAGTTGGAGTCTGTTATTATGTCAACATCCTGCTTTGCAAGGAATATTTGCAGTTCTTTAATCTCTTGTTCGGCATACTGCACGGCCTCTTCCCTTCCAATTTCACTGTTGAGGATCTTAGCTGTTTTGGCAAGCTTTGCAGGGTTAAATGGGATTCTTCCTTCGAGAGGTATCGTGTAGGATCTGGTTGGGAACGCAACCCCTTTCCTTGCTACAACCAACCAAGTATATCTATTGCTGACTTGGTCTTCCTTGCTCACCGAAGGCGTGACGCGCTCCACTACCCCTTTGTATTTTGTTGTGGCTTGGGCTGAGATGACCCAGAAGGGAAGGTAAATGAGTGTGGTCTCACCGATTTGGGCCTTCTTCTCCAAGTCTCGTGGTGCCATGAAACTCTTTTTCATCCATCCTCGGATGATTTCGTTGACATCGTCTTGCTCGACCCTGTTCAGAATCACGGAGTGTTCCAGGGTGAAGGGTTCGCCGGTCTGGATGACTGAGGTGTATCCACAATACTTGCATGATACGATGATCTCGCCGGGCTCAAACTCCATCGGGGCTCCACAGTTTGAGCAGTTTATCTCTCGGACTATTTTCGTCACAGCGTTTCCCAGAAACATTAAATTCAGATGGTGTGTTTAAGCATGTTCCAGCCGGGCGAGGTCTGAATCTTTGGCGAGTCTTGCTTCTCTGAGGACAGTCATGTGGTCCACCGTTCTTGTTACTCTATTTATCTTCGGCATCTTTATGCTCGTGGTTTCAGCTCTGTTCTCTGTCGCAGCAGAGGCGAACCTTTCACTCTCATCAACTCTGCTTGCGGCTACAGTCCTCGCAGTGATCTTCATGCTCATTCAGCTTGCCATAAGCCCCACCATAATCGCAGCCTCAACCCGACTACACTACATCCAACCCGGAGAATTCCCATGGCTTGAGAAGACCATTGAGAGCCTCTCAGAGAAGAGTGGTGTGAGAAAGCCAAAGATAGCCATATCCCCCGATAATAATCCTAACGCATTTGTTTTCGGAAATTCAAGTTCAAACATGACGCTTGCGGTTAACGAGGGCCTCCTGAACAGACTCTCCAAGGACGAGGTGATCGGGGTCATCGGACACGAGCTAGGCCACATCAAACACAAAGATGCTATAGTCATGACGTTGATGTCGGCGGTTCCGCTCATCGCGTATATGATCGCCAGGACAACGCTGGCTTTGAGGTGGGAAGGAGACCGAAAGAAGGGGGGTGCCGGATACATCGCCTTGGCCGGTGTAGTCGCTTTAGTAGTCTATTTCATAGCTCAACTCCTAGTCTTGAAGTTGAGCAGACTGCGTGAACATTTCTCCGATGCTTACTCAGCCTACCTGACAGGTTCGCCTCGAAGTCTGGAAAGCGCCTTGACGAAGATAGCGTTTGGTATCTCTCTCAATCCTACCGAGCCTCACGGAGCCAGAGCCTTGTTCATTTCAGATCCTGCGCTCGCTAAGAGCGAGATCAACTCGATCTTGGAGAATAAGAGTGAGTACGATTTGGATAGAGATGGCGTACTTGACGAGAAGGAGTTGGAGCTGGCGATGGATAAAGAGGCCAGTTCCTACTGGAGAAGCCTCAATACAGCCTTCTCAACCCACCCTCCTACCTTCAAGAGAATTATGCTTCTCAGACAGATAGGTCAGGAAATGGCGAGCGGGTCATTCTCTGAGCAGAGAAGCTACGCTCTCATAAGATGATTCTTCCTAGCCTATTCTATATCGAAGTATAGCAGCTATCCCGCCAAAGGATTCCTTGAGCATGACTCCCTCATCGGTCTCCGTTGATATTACCTCGACCTTTGCTCCTGCCTTTTCAGCCTCGTCCACAAGCTCGTCTAGCAGGTCCTTCGACTCCTCGATTACCAAGTTCTGGTTCAAGCATTCTGGGCATTGAGCTTGAGATATCTCCTTCTCCAGCTTCGCGAGATCTCGAGGATCTATAAGCCTTTCATCAGTGTATTCGCAGTTCTTGCATTTGATCTTTGCATGCGTGAGATTGAGTTTCTCGGTCAGAAGCAGGGTGTCTACAAGGCCGTCTCGAAGGGAGCGGCGAACTTCACTCTCTCCGTAAGTTGCCATTCCTGTCTCGTGACCAACCTCGTACAGGAATCTCTGAACCAGCTTCTTCTCCTCCGCATACCTTACTCCTCGAAGTATCTCTCCGCTCTTCTCAACGATCTCCTTGACTCCGCTGCTGCCAACATACGAGGTGTCTAGGGTGGCGATGATCTTGGCCTTGAGCATGTAGTTGAGATATTCGCCCTCCTCAAAGTCGTATTTTGTGGGGCCGGGTCCACCTATGATGATCCCTTTGAGATCTAAGATCTGATTGAAGATGTTGGTCGCGTGAGCGCCGACCCTCTTGAAGTAATCATTAATGGCCGCCTCCCTTATCCTCTCAAACCGGCGGGCTGACTGGCCCCCGGCCCGGTGCTTGCCTGGGACACCTGAGGTTAATTCCTTGAGAACCTCCATTCTTCTGCCTTGGAGCGTCGCGAGAGCTGCATCGTTTGTGTCGAGGACGATTATTCCGAAGGTCTCTTTCTCCCTGAGGATCTCCATGAGCGGCTCGATGTGGAATCTGTTATCGCAACGGTAGAAGTACACGTTGATAGGCTTGGGTGGGGTTAGAACATAGGTCTCCATACGTTCTGACCCAATCCCGTTCTGAGGGATAGCGCCGCAGAAAATAACCAGCCCGTTCGGGGGAGGCTGCTTGAAGAGCTTCAGCCTCTGGAGAACTCTCTCGATGGCATCTTGAACGTTCTTTCTGGTAGTTCTGGACTTAATATTGGAGGCTGTTCCATGTTCTTCTCTAAGGTTTGCTGTGACCTCATGTATCTGCCTGTCCGGTGGGACGTAGAGCGAGATAAGCTCGGTTCCTCGGCCCTCCTTCGAGGCCAATGTCTCAAGCGTCTTCCTGAGTCTGTGACGTGAGACAGATTCCGATGATTCCACTACGTTTTCTCCTGGTAGGCGTAAACAGAGATGCGCTTTATATAAGTCGTTTCAAAATTTGGTTGGCCGAAACAAATCTGTCGCTAACGTGGCTGTTAACGTGGAAAAAGCAAGTTTTATGGTGACCCAACCTCGAATTTGGATCGATTTGATGTCAATCCTTGGATTGCGATTGAAGGTGTTAGGGGACGTCGAGTGAAAGCCTTGTCCAAAATCGTTTTGATGTAGACATTGCAGCAAGAGAGCTACCGCTCATCCTATTCTTGACGTTCGTCTTCTTTACTGGTTACAATATGCTCGCCCCTATCCTTCCGATCTACATAACATCGCTTGGGGCCTCAAAGGTTGAACTTGGTCTGATAATGGCGACATTGCCTGCAACGAGTATTCTTGCCAGGCTACCTTTCGGCGTACTCTCAAGCAGGATAGGGAGATGGCCCGTAGCAGTTATGGCGATCATGTTTCAGCTGCTCGCATACCTATTCCTGTTTCTTGCTCAGTCAACGATTTGGCTTTATCCGATCGCTGCAGTCTATGCTCTTGCAGTTTCATCATTTGGCCCATGCGCCATTGCCATAGCTCTGGACTCGTCGCCTCTGGGAAAGACGGGGATGGTTATGGGGCGTTTCTATGCTTCCATAGGAGCAGCTATGATAGTTGGGCCCCTGCTGACGAGTTTTCTGACTTACAGTTTTGCATTCTCATCAGTCTTCTTGTTTGCGTTAGTATTGTCAGCTCTCGGCTTGACCTCTTTTTTCATCTTCGGAAGTTCATTGGCTCTTAGAAGGCCTGTCGCCACTAACGCAGTTCACAGTGAGCCTCCTGGCTCCGGCTTTTCCTCTTTGAAGAGGATAGTGCTTCAAAGGAATATTCTAATCCTCTCTGCCTCAAGCGTGAGTTTCTTCATCGCGCTGGGAGCCTTCGAGACTATGTTTCCAGTATACGCAAAGGAGGATCTGAGACTCGAAAGCTTCCAAATCAGTCTGTTATTTGTTGCAAGGGGGGTTCCAAATGCACTCTCAAGAATCCCGGCGGGGACTCTATCCGATAAGGTGGGTCGTCGCGTTCCGCTAATCTTCTCCTACACATTAACCGCCTTGGCACTATTTCTTATCTCAACAGTCAGCAACATTTACCTTCTGGTCTTATTGATTGGGCTTTATGGTCTGGCGTGGGGAGCTAGAACTGCTCCATCAGCAGCGCTTTACAGCGACAACGTCTTGCCTGCTGACACCGCATTGATCTCGACAATAATGTGGTTAACCTCAGATATCGCCATGGCGCTTGGCTCCGGCTTGGCTGGAACCTTAACCCTAATGTTTCCCACACCGCTGATATTCAGAATCTCCTCGATTCTGGTCTTTCTGGGGCTTCTCGGTATATTCTTGATAAGTGAGTCGCGGACGAAGAATACTCGGTGAAGTCCCCTCAGAAGCCATGACAACCCGCTCCCGGGCGACCTGTCGGTCTTAAATAATTGATGAATCGATTCCTTCACTTGATCAGGTAAAGAGATATGAAACTGGTTGTCAAGCTAGGCGGGTACCTCTTCCCGTCCAGCCCAAACTTCGAGAGGATTCAAGAATTCTCCGCTGTCCTGAAGAAGCTTCGAAGCCGAGGCCACAGTATCGTGGTTGTGACAGGTGGCGGCATAAACGCGAGGACATACATCGATGCTGCCAGAAAGCTTGGTGGTGACGAATCTTATTGCGATGAAGTTGGAATCCGCTTCGCAAGGCTCAACGCTCTGCTGATGATTGCCTCACTCGGTGACGATGCCTACCCAGAAGTTCCTGAAGATGTTGAGGAACTCAGGAGTTTCTTCCAGTCAGGAAAGATTATGGTGATGGGGGGTCTCCAGCCGGGGCAATCAACAAACGCTGTTGCGGCCGTTGCAGCGGAGGCCGTCGGAGCTGACATGTTGATCAATGCCACTGATGTCGACGGGGTCTACACAGGTGACCCTAAGACTGATCCAAAAGCCAAGAGACTTGACGAGATCTCTGTCAAAGAGCTTCTAGAGATTGCCTTAAGGGAGGAGCTTTCAGCTGGCGGATACAGACTCTTTGATCCCGTAGCGGTCAAAATAATCGGGCGTTCGAGAATTCCAACATGGATTCTGAATGCGGAGGATCCTGAAAATCTCATTCGCGCGATTGAAGGAAAAAAGGTTGGCACCAAAATAGTCTTCTAAAGACACCGGCAGGAGAGTCTATTGGTAAAGCTGACGGATATATTTCAGTCGAAGGCCACAGTCAAGCTCCTCGAGCATATGCTAGAGAATAGAGGTAAAATATACAACCAATCACTTCTTGCAAATATCCTCGGATTATCACCATCAACAATAGCCAGAGTGATCGACCCGCTTGTGAGGGAGCAGATAATCCTCTTCGACAGGTTCGATCAGGGGATGAAGTTGATAAGCCTTAATGAGATGTCGGAGAGAACGAAGGCACTTATCGAATTCTATGACAAGATGAAGCAACTGTGATCTCTCAAATTCTCAGTATTAGGGAACCGATCCTTCAGCCTACCCCTCCCTTTCAGCCAAGATCCTGAATTCATCGGCTAAGGATTCGCAGATGAGGGAGCAGACCCGCCACTGCCTCATGTTATAGCTTATCCGCAACTGCTCCATAGCCTCGGTTATCTTATCTGCCTCCTCCGAATTCATCTCAATCACCATACGTCAACCCCCCATACCGAGTGAGGTCTAGGTATAAAAGACGATTCATCACTTGACTGTAGAATTGTGATCAGGGCTTGGTGCGGCTTTGAGGATTCTATTAGAAGATCTCAGACATGAAACGGTCCAGGTCTCAGTCGATAATCTGGACGATCTCTGGACACTCTACAATGTGATCAAGAAAAACGACACAGTCTTCTCAAGGACGACGCGTGAGGTCAAGATTGAAGGGGCTGGAAGGCCCTCCAGCAGACGCGTGCCCGCCACGCTTGGTCTCAAAGTTGGAAAGATCTACTTCGACAAAGACCTCGTAAGACTACGTATACACGGTGTCATCGTTGATGCTCCAGAGGATCTGAGCATCTTGGGTTCTCACCACACCATCAGCCTCTCTGAAGGCGGCTCAGTCAAGATCATCAAGGAGAGGTGGGCGAAGCATGAAGTTGAGAGCCTGAAGAAGGCGGCGACCCTTGAGGTTCCCGTGATAATAGTTGCTCTTGACAACGATGAGTGTGCCATAGGTGTATCGCGAGTCTCAGGCGTCGAGATTAAGATCGAACTAAAGTCTAGGATCCCGGGCAAGCGTGAGGCTGAGAAACGTGAACAGGCGATGAGCCAGTACCTCTCCTCCGTCTCCGAGTCGCTGGCCAGAGTGCGTGAGAGCATACAAGGCCAGATAGTGATAGTTGGCCCGGCGTTCACAAAAGAGCATCTTGCAGAGTACCTGAGAAACAACCGCCCGGACATAGCGAATGATGTCGCTGCTGTCAAGAGCGTAAGCAGCGGCGGATCCGCGGGGGTCTTCGAGGCAATAAGGGTTGGGCTTGTAAACAAGGTTCTGCGAGGCGCCAGAACGATGAGAGAGCTGGCGCTTGTTGAGGAGGTTCTCGCCAGGCTCGGTGCCTCCAGAGGAGACATCTCATATGGTGTCGACGAGGTCTCCCTCGATGCAGCCTCAGGCGCCGTTGATACGATACTTGTATCTGATGAGACATTGAGGGGTGTCGAGGAAGAGGAGAGAAGAAGGTTGGAGGAGGTCCTAAGAACGGTTGAGGCCAAAGGCGGTAAAGTCATCGTCATAAGCACAGGCCATGAAGGTGGCCGGAAACTGGAATCTCTGGGTGGAGTGGCTGCGCTGCTCAGATACGAGAGACATCGATCAGAATAAACCCGTCTGAACGGCTTGTTGAGGCTACATACTTATACCGGCCTTTGCATTACTTCCACAGCCTCAACAGAATACAAGCACACAGATGCAAGGAGTTGCAGACAATCAAGCCACTTGAGCCATCGCAGCCGTGAGCCAGCGAATCGCAAAATCTTGTTTACGGAGAAAGTGTCATGTCTGACTTGTACACTACGATCCTGCTCTACTTGCTGGCATGGGCTATAATCTACGTAGTCGGCAAAGTCCTCTCTGTCGAGAAGAAAGGGATCATTGTTCAGCCATTCTTTCTTATGTTAAAGACATCCTACCTGAACCAGAGACTGGGCTTCATATCAAGAAAACGGGAGAGAATGTGGAGGATCATATGGAATCTTGGTGTAGTCCTTGCGTTTGGACAGATGGCGTTCATAGTCTACTTCCTTTCACAGAACCTGCTTGAGCTAGTTTACCGGACGCCTAAAGCAACAGGGGTGGTTCTTTTACTTCCAGGAGTCACGGTCAGCCTAGACACGCTACCGTACATCATAGCGGCCTTAGCTGTTGTTCTTCTTACACATGAGCTGGCGCATGCTGTAGCGAGCCTGACTGACGATATTTCACTGAAATCTGCAGGCTTATTCTTTGCCGTAGTATTTCCAGGCGGCTTTGTTGAGCTGGATGAAGAGAAGCTTGAGAGATCAAGTCTCCCAACAAAATTGAGAGTCTACTCATCCGGTTCATCGGCGAATATCGCAGCGTGGCTACTCGTTACCCTCCTCTTCGTCAACTTCACAGTGACAATAAGCCCTCTTTATACCGGCCCATCAGGCATCCTAGTCTCCGGCGTGATTGAGGACATGGGCGCCTCGAAAGCCGAAATTAAGAAGTGGGATGCTATCTACGCGATCAACAATCAAACAATAGATGATGTGGATCAGCTTTCAAGATTCATGACCAAGATCAAGCCGGGTTCAATACTGACTATCAAGACGAATCATGGCTACGTGAACGTTGAGACGCGGGCCCATCCACAGAATTCTACAAGAGCGTTGCTTGGCATATACCCTTTCAATAACTTCGAGCCGAGGCTAAGTTTCCTGCCACGGGAGTTTCCTTATCATCTGTACTGGACAGAGTACTGGATGTCTGTTCTCTTGATCTGGATCGCGATCTTCAACACCTTACCACTCAACCCGCTCGATGGAGGCAAGATAATCAACTCCATCGTCAGCGCCAAGTCCAAGAAAGCAGCCAAAGTTGTAAGGATCTGTCTCGATGTAGTGTTTCTGGCGCTCGTCGGTATGAACTTGGTTCTCTCATTCACAAATTTCGGTTTTGTAAGAATCTAGGTGCACCCCCGTGTCCTGTAGCATCTGTAGCTCATCAGCATTCTACCGTAGAGAGTATGAAGGGGTCAACCTCTGCAAGAGATGCTTCAAGCAGAGCATCGAGGACAAAGTCCGAACCACCATCTCCAGAAACAAGATGTTCGGGCCTCGCGATCACATAGCGGTCGCGGTATCGGGAGGCAAGGACAGCCAAAGCCTCCTCTACATTCTGAGCAAGCTAAAGTCAAGGTTTCCACTTTCCAAGCTAACCGCGGTGACTGTTGACGAAGGAATAAAGGGGTACAGGGAAGAGGCCTTATCCCTAGCCAAGGCTCTCACCGAGTCTTTGATGATAGAACATCGAGTCTTCTCGTTCAAGGATCTTTTCGAGGTAACCTTGGATGAGATTGTCCAGAAACAAAGCAGACTAGCCCCCTGCTCCTATTGTGGAGTCCTTAGGCGACGTGCACTTGAGAAAGCAGCGAGGGCTGTTGGCGCTGACAAGATAGCCACTGGACACAATCTTGATGATGAGGTTCAAACAGCGCTCCTCAACATCCTCCACGGAGGGGTTGAGAGACTGGTAAGGACCGGACCGTTTCTGACGGATCCCGACGGAAGATTCATTTCAAAGGTCAAACCACTATGTGAAGTATACGAACGTGAGATCGCACTCTATGCATACGTCGCAGATCTTGGATTCCAATCTATTCCATGTCCGCACCGGAGCAGAGCCCTAAGGAATGAGATCCGAACTGTTCTTGACAGGCTTGAGGAGAAGCATCCTGGACTCAAGTACACCGCATACTCTTCAAAGCTCAAGCTGAGCAGTCTACTTAACAGTCAGAAGATAGATTTGAACACGTGCAGGCTCTGTGGCGAATGGACAGGCGGAGATCTGTGCGAAGTGTGCAGGATAATCCTCCAAAGCCGGGAGATTCAGTGTCTCTCTCGGGAAGCTTAATTTGGGTCATGAGCGAGTCTTATCATTGGCGGTGGCAGGGGATCGGGGAGCTAGCCGTTCCCTGTCACCCGAAATCGGCTATACGCGGGGGTCCGTCAACCTAGAGGTGAGGTTCTGCTGACCGGCAGCAGGGCCCAGCGGCTGACGATGAGACTCTGCCCTGTCGGGCTGACGGAGGAGAAGGTGCCTCTGTAGAGGGGTTGCTTATCTCTTTGCCACCGAACCCGGTGAGGCTCGGAAGAGAGCAATCGTAAGGTGGACGGTTTGGCGCTGGCGGGATAACAGGGTTCAGAAGGTTGTTGGGACTCCACTGTTGTGAGGCGTTCCGATCCTCTTGGGATGCTGCCACCGCCGCCCTGCAAAAAAGAAGGGCCGTCGGTGCCGAATAGATCTAAACCCTTATTATCGAGTCCTAAAATTTAGTTGGAATCCCAGCAAGGTTTGGTGTTAAGACCGCTTGAGCAAGGACGAAAAGTCCAGGCCCACATTCCAACTCTTCGGCAAGTGGAGCCTAGAAGGCATAGAGGTCAAGGATCCTGGACTGAAACGGTACATCAGCCTCAAACCGGCCGTGGCCACCAACAGCGGCGGAAGGCATGAGCACCAGAGGTTCACGAAGTCAAGCGTGAATATCGTTGAGCGTCTGGCCAATAACATGATGCGTCACGGAAGATGTGGTGGGAAGAAGGCTAAGGCCACCGGGATAGTCAGGAACGCGCTTGACATAATTCACCTGAAGACGGGAAGGAATCCTGTAGAGGTTGTTGTTGAGGCTGTCACAAAGGCAGCTCCATGTGAGGATGTGACTCGGGTCGCCTATGGTGGGGTGGTCTATCCTGTCTCAGTTGATCTCGCGCCCCAACGAAGGATTGACCTCGCCCTTAGACACTTAACCATGGGAGCAAGGCAGTCTGCTTTCAGTAATCCTAGGACCGTGGATGAGGCTCTTGCTGATGAGGTAATCAGCGCAGCCTCAAGAAGTGATAGGAGCTTCGCGATAAAGAAACGTGACGAGATGGAGAGGGTGGCTCTAGCATCTAGGTAGAGAAAGAAGTCTAATCCTTAAATATGTGCTAGCCACCTAAAAATACGAATCTGAATCAGAGGTTGGAATCTTGAGTGCAAAGCCCCACTTGAACCTAATAGTCATAGGCCATGTCGACCACGGAAAGAGCACTATGACTGGCAACCTTCTCTACCAGACAGGCTACATCGACGCAAAGAAGATTGAGGACTATGCCAAAGAGTCTGAGAAGACAGGGGCTGGAGACACTTTCAAGTTCGCATGGGTTCTTGACAGCCTCAAGGAAGAGCGTGAGCGCGGTGTCACCATAGACCTGAGCTTCCAAAAGTTCGAGACGCCCAAGATCTTCTACACGATAATCGACGCTCCTGGTCACAGGGACTTTATCAAGAACATGATCACAGGCACAAGCCAAGCTGACGCAGCCATCCTCACGGTATCTGCCAAGAAAGGTGAGTTTGAGGTTGGCGTCGGTCCCGGAGGACAGGCGAGAGAGCACGCCTACCTGGCCAGAACCTTAGGTGTCGGCCAGCTAGCTGTTGCAATATCGAAGATGGATGATCAAACAGTCAACTGGGCACAAGCGAGATATGACGAGTGCAAGAAGGAGCTTGAATCCCTCCTCAAAGTTGTTGGATACGACACCTCCAAGATGGCCTTCATACCTGTCTCAGGGTGGACAGGCGATAATCTTGCAAAGCCAAGCGAGAAGATGCCATGGTACAAGGGCCCGACACTGCTGCAGGTTCTCGACTCATTCACGCAACCACCCAAACCAATCGATAAACCCTTGAGGATCCCAGTTCAGGATGTCTACTCCATAACCGGTGTCGGAACAGTCCCGGTTGGCAGGGTCGAGACAGGAATTCTCAAAGAAGGAGACAAGATAGTCTTCATGCCCACCAACGTGCCGGGTGAGTGTAAGTCTATAGAGACCCACCACACGAAGATGCCGAAGGCCGAGCCCGGGGACAACATAGGATTCAACGTAAGGGGCGTAGACAGGGTAAGCGTCCACCGCGGAGACGTAGTCGGCCACCCGGACAGCCCGCCAACAATCGCCAAGGAGTTCGTCGGCCAGATAATAGTCATCTACCACCCAACAGCGATAGCCCAAGGATACACACCTGTGCTCCATGCTCACACAGTAACGATGGCAGCAACCTTCAGCGAGCTGATAGCAAAGATCGATCCGAGAACCGGACAGACGATTGAGGAGAAGCCCAACTTCCTCAAGCAGGGCGACGGTGCGCTCGTGAAGATGAGGCCGCTGAGCCCCATAGTCATAGAAGCTTACAGCCAGATCCCGCAGCTTGGAAGGTTCGCTGTAAGGGACATGGGCATGACGATTGCGGTCGGGGTTGTCAAAGAAGTTACGGAGAAAGGCTGAACTTCGGGAAACCCCTCACCTAAACCTTTTTTAAAGCCCTACTGTTCCTTGTGTGTACCCGCTTCAGGTTAGGTTGGGATATCGACCGTATGCCGGGCAGAGCACGAATACGCCTCTCAAGCACAGAGCCGACACACCTCACATCAATCTGTGATGAGATTAAGAAGATCGCCGAGAGGACAGCTGTCCGACTTCACGGCCCGATCCCGCTCCCAACCAAGAAACTGGTCGTTCCAACAAGGAAGTCACCGTGTGGTGAGGGAACCCACACCTGGGACAAGTGGGAGATGAGGATTCACAAGAGATTGATCGATGTAGACCCCAACGAGAGGTTCATGAAGCGGCTGATGAGGATCCGAACCCCAGACGATGTTTTTGTTGAGATCGAACTTCTCTAGCCCAAGAAGACCCAGAATAGCTTTCTTCTGATACAATTTCAAGTAATACGTGAACCGCCGAGAAGCGCGAGTAATCGGCTGTAGTCCTCGATTTCGTAATTGTTGAGAAAGCCTTTATGGCTAGTTACAGTTTATTGGCTCTTTTGTATGCGGGGGTAGCAGAGCCAGGTCAAATGCGCGGGACGCACCTATGATGCGCGTGAGACTCAAGATCTACCTCGCAGGATGAGTCATCCCGTGGGGTAGCCCTACGTGGGTTCGAATCCCACCCCCCGCATCATTCTCAGCCCGAAAAGTATGGTCCTGAATCTCCTGAAGAGACTGAAGGGTATCTATTCCTCTTTTTCTCTCGTGAAAAGCATAGGGGAGGCCCCCCTAAGGGGGGGTAGAAACGCTGCTAAGAGAGCTCGAAGAGAAGCGGAGGATTTGCTGAGTTCAGAGGATTCGCTTACGCGCGTACACCATCATACTTTCGGTGAGTCCGTGAGTTCACCGTGTGTAAACGCTCTCAAACAACAAGGTGAAGACGATTCGCACTGGTCCGCTCCGAGATCTGCTAGTACTACTTCGGTGGGAAGTTTTCAAGAGAAAACCCATGAAAATAACCAGGGAATGGCAATGAGTGTTGTCTTGATAGGTTTTGCCTTTCTCAGACTAATCTTGGCCATCGTCTTCACCATCGCAGGATTGTACATCGCCTCGTGGGTTCTGGGAAAAGTGACCAAGGAGATCAACGAATGGGAAGAGATTCGAAAAGGAAACAGCGCTGTTGCAATCTACATGGCAGGCCATCTTCATATCCGTGGCAATCATCGTGGGCCCTGGCATCATAGGACTGTTCAGGACCATTGATGCAACAGGTATCATTGTTGGATTTGCACAGCTTGTCCTTGCCCTCATCCTGGCAGTGATGATGCAGTATATCGGCCTCTCAGTATTGGGAAAATTCACCAAGGAAACGGAGGAGTGGAAGGAACTCAAGAGAGGCAACATCGCTATAGGCATAGTAATGGCGTCCATAGTCGTTGCGATCTCCACCATCATTGCGCAGGGCGTAGAAGGGATCATTGCAGCAATATTCGTATGAGATTTGCCAAAATTTCTTCCTGACATCTCAAATTTAGAACGAGTCCAGGGAAGGGCGCGCCACAGCACGCAACAGACACTACACTCACTTTTTTTCTTATGCAATTTCTTGTCCAGATCGTTGCTGGCGCACATACTTATGCTAGGAGCAGAATACTTGGAAAGGCAGCAGGCTCAGGAGAGTAGAGGACATGAAAAGGGGAAGGTATCCCTCGGTCTTAACTCGAATGCATAGCTCCCAAGACGAGTAGACAGTAGAAGAGGATGCCGAGGCAGAATATCGCGCCACCCCACAGGACCGCAGTTGAGACCCCCCTCATCCTAATCTCTTCCGGGAGATAGCCATATGTGGGTTCGAATCTCACTCCCCGCACC
>CAZVKZ010000015.1:0-7937 GCA_964627775.1 uncultured Candidatus Bathyarchaeia archaeon
CGTAGTATGGGTAGTACGCATGGTGTCCGTGAAGGTAACCTAACCAGCCTCCTGGGCGTGTCCAGTACGCGCCGAGTAGTCCACCAGCAACCAGTCCAAACAGGAAGCTCAAGAATGCATCCCTCACTTCAATGTCAGGGTTGATATGCTTAAGATTTTCTGTGGGAGTCTTTGTGAAGATAGCCTATGTGGAACTTCCCGACAGCTAGAAGATTCCGTCGACACGTTTGTCAAAAGTAGACAAAGTTGCTCCACCATTATCCTTCACGAGAATCCCTCGCTCTAGCTATCGTCTACCCGCGGGATCAAGCCTTCGACAGGCGAAGTCTCATCGGAGCGAGACCTAGCGAGGCGACGAACGTTATCGTTGCCGGAGCTATCTCATGAGGTAGTCCTACGCGGGTTCGAATCGAGTCCCACACTATCAAAATTGTCTTGTACCGCTTCGTTTGCCTTAACATATTTCCAAGCTTCCACTGAAAGTTGATCTATAACGTCTTAAGAGAAGATACGAGGAGTGCACGTGTGTTTTACTATGGATTTCAGATCTTATTTGTCAAGTATTCTGGCGAATACTTCTAGAGAGGGAGTCAATGCTACTTTGGTGGTGGAAGAGTCGTGAACGAGGACGAGGAGATGTACAAGGGGATCTTAGATGCCTTCTCGCGAGGAGAACCCGTAGCTTTAGCTACGATCGTTAAGGCTGTAGGGTCGACGCCCGGCAAGCTGGGGTTCAAGATGCTTGTCTATCCCAGCGGCAGGATCGTGGGAACTGTTGGAGGAGGGTCGAATGAGGCACTTGTCGTCGCCCAAGCACTAGAAGCCATTAAGACAGGCGAAAAAAGGCTGGTACAACTCAAGTACGAAGGCGTTGACGTAGGATCTGAAGAGCCGCTTTGCGGAGGCTCATGCGAAGTATTCATTGAACCGCTCTTATCAGCGCCGATTTTGTATATCTTTGGAGCAGGGCATGTCAGCCGGGCGCTCACTAAGATCGCAAAGATCGTAGGCTTTACCGTAGTCATTGTAGACGACCGTGAAGAGTTTGTGAATGCAGAGAAGTTTCCGGACGTCGATCAGATTTTGGTTACAGATTTTAGGAGGGCAAGGGAAAAGGTGAAGTTTTCAGGGTCGTCGTACGTCGTCGTGGCGACTCGAGAGCATAAGAGCGATTTGGAGGTTTTGAGATCACTCGTAGAATGCGATCTGAGATATGTGGGTATGATAGGAAGCAGGAAGAAGGTCGAAGAGATGTTTAGGTCGCTTGAAAGAGACGGTGTCTCAAGGAAGTTGTTGGAGAAGGTTCATGCTCCAATCGGTCTGAGGATCGGAGCAGAGACTCCGGCGGAGATCGCGATCAGCATAATGGCCGAGATCATACTCGAAATGCACAGAAAAAATATTGGAGAGCGCTGACAATTCTTCCATGTGATAAATGTTACTATGATCTCTTCTCTTCATCAAGTAACCGAGGCCTTGATTCCACGGATTGTGCAGCCAGTTCCTGCAACGAGGTATTTCTACGTAAACGACCGGCCAATCACATACCGGTGACCGTAGGATGAAAGGACATGCAGAACGTATTTCGCTAATAGTGTTAGCGGCTGGAAAATCGTCCAGATTTGGATCCAATAAACTTCTCATGAAACTCAACGGTGAAACCCTGATTAGGCGTGTAGTGAGAAAGGGCTTAGAGTCCAGGGCCGACGAAGTAGTTGTGGTAGCTGGCTACGAGGCTGAGAAAATAGCGGAAGCCCTGAAAGATCTCCATTGCAGGCTTGTCTTGAACCCTGCTTTCGAGAAGGGGCAAAGCTCCTCGGTCGTAGCTGGAGTTAGATTCGTGCGAAGTCACGCTAAAGCGGCTATGATACTCCCTGCAGACATGCCATTTCTGGAAGTGGCTGACATCGATAGGGTCATCGATGAATTCAACTGTTCGGGCGCTTCGCTTGTTGCGGCATCCTACGAAGGAAGAATTGGGCATCCCATCTTATTCGGTGTAAAGCTCTTCGATGAAGTTCTCCGGATCAAAGAGGAAACATTCGGCCTGAAGGAAATCGTAAGGAGATATCACGATAAGATGAAGTTGGCTGAGACAGGGTCAAGAGGAGTCCTAGTTGACGTGGACGTTCCTGGCGATTTTGAGCGACTAGGAGCTGGGATCTAGTATTCGCTTATCTCACTTCATTGTGCAACGGGGCAACTTCCGAATCACCATTTTGCCTGTGACGTTACTCTCAAGAATGAGAGCGTTGACCCCGTATCTCGTCCAGCAGTTTAGAAACTTCTGGAGGGGCTTCTTGGAGCGATGAATACCGTGACGAAAAATATCTTTGTAAATCTGTCTCCACCTTCCCACATGGTCGGAAGTTCTTGCACAATTGTTGAACACTCGGTCACATTTTCTTCAAAACCTTTCTGAGTTCATCGACTGAAGGCAGGATCGCGCTGGACGGTTGTAGGCGGCTCTCATAAGTCTCGACCGTTTTCAGTCCGGTTCCAGTCAAGACGCATGCGATCCTCTCATCAGAGTCGATCGTTCCCTCTTTGATCGAGCGTTGAAGACCGGCGATCGCCGTGGCAGCTGAGGGTTCGACGAAGAGCCCTTCCGATTTTGCCAGAAGCTTGGCAGCTTCGATTATCTCATCATCACTTGCTGCTGTTGCCAAACCCTTTGTATTTTGCAAAGCTCTGAGTACAATCTTTCCTTTCAGAGGACGGCCGATCATAAGGCCTTCCGCGATCGTCCTCGGATGATCTACGGCCTCTATCTCTTCGGAGCCATGCTTGAAGGCTTTCACGATCGGAGCACAGCCCTCGGGCTGAACGCACACAAGAGACGAAGTTCCTTCTATCCAACCTAACTTTCTGAGCATCCTCAGCCCTGTCCAGCAGCCAACTATCCCACTGCCGGTTCCGACTGGGAATATCATTCGGTCGGGTGGTTTCCATTCCAGTTGCTCACAGACCTCGAAAACAATGGTCTTCAACCCATCCGAGGCGAAGGGGTTCGTCTGGAAACCGCAATAATACCAGCCCCACTCCTCACATGCCCTCGTTGCAATTTCGAAGGCGTCTCTTCTTGTCCCTTCAACCCTGAACACATTAGCTCCACTCATGCCGGCTTGTACTAGCTTGGCTAAGCTTGCATACGATGGTGTGAAAACGTAACATTGTAGGCTTGTCTTGGCTGAGTAGGCTGCGATCGATGTTGCCGCATTTCCCGAGGAATCTATTGCTACAGCTGTTGCTCCAAGGTCCCTAGCTTTAGATATCAATACTGAGCTTCCTCTGTCTTTGAAGGAGCCTGTTGGAGAGTAGAACTCAAGCTTCAGGCGGAGGTCTCTTGCACCTATCAGCCGCGACAGGTTTTCTGCTCTTAGCAGTGGAGTGAATCCTTCGCCTAGACTCACGGCCCGATCAACATTCACCGGCAGCAGCTCAGAGTAGCGCCACATACTGTAAGTCTTTCTTTCCGCAAGATTCGATGGGCCGGTCTTCTCTGCGACCGTCTTTAGGTCATACTCTACTTCCAGAAGGTTTCCACATGTCTTGCATTGATACACTGTTTCGTTAAGGCTATATGTTCTGCCGCATTCTACGCACTTTAGTGACCTTGCGTACAACATGTCACCTCAGCGAAAGATGCTAGTAGGAGTTGGTTGATGTTCGATAAATAAGCGGTCACCCCCTCGTTGAGGACAGTCTTCTGGCAGCATCGAGGATCGCCTCTATCTGTTGCGTGTAGCCTGTGCATCGACAAAGGTTTCCAGCGATCGCTTTTTTTACATCGTCTCGTGTGGGTCTAGGGTTCTCATCGAGTAGAGCCTTCGCAGACATCAGCATACCTGGGATGCAAAACCCGCATTGCACGGCTCCATGATCGATGAACGCCTGTTGAAGAAGGTGCAATCCCAGAGGCGCAGCAAGGCCTTCAACGGTCAGCACATCTGACCCGTCAACCCTAGGCGCTAGGACCAGGCATGATAGAACAGCTTTGCCATTCATTACGACTGTACAGGCGCCGCAGTTCCCCCTATCGCATCCTTTCTTCGTCCCGGTTAGTCCAAGCTTCGTCCGTAGAAGATCTGCTAGGGTCATGTTAGGTTCAACAAAAAGCTCGACGGCCCTGCGGTTCACGTTGAATCGTATTTTTCGTTGGCTCATGGGAAGATCCCTACGACAGAGTCATCTCAACAGCTTTCGATAGAGTCCGCTTCACCAAGACCTTTGAGATCTCTCTCCGATACTCGGCGGAAGCTCTCAGGTCGCTTATCGGGTCGATTTCCTCTATGACCTGTTCGGACGCTTCTCTTATTGCCCTGTCAGTGATGTCTTGTCCTTCTAGTAGAGCTTCGGCCTTTCGTGCTCTCACAGGGGTAGACGCCACCGATCCTAACGCGATCCTCACCTTGCAGCGTTTGGGCTTCTCTAAGGTCACACATGCTGCAGCGCTGGCTATGGAGATCGTAAGCGCGTTCCTGTTTCCGATCTTGAGGAACCCTCCTCCTGTATGATGCGATGGCTTGGGAACGATTATGTCGGTTAGAAGTTCATCGTCTCCGATTGCAACTTTCTTAACTCCGACAAAGAACTCTGAGAGTGGAATCTCACGTTGGCCTGTCTTACTTCTCAGTCTAACCGCAGCCTCGTACACGAGCAGCGGCGGAGCCATGTCTGCAGCCGGAGAAGCGTTCACAAGGTTTCCGCCTATCGTTGCAACGTTCCGTACTTGGATCGATCCTATCCGTTCAGCTGCCTCAGCTAATACGGGCAATCTCTCTTGGATAAGAAGCGACGCCTCAATTGTCCGAAGTCTTGTCAAAGCTCCTATCCGTATTTCATTCTCTGATTCCCGAACGAATTCAAGCTTTGAGAGTCGATTGATGTCAACGATACATTTAGGTACGATAATCTTATCTCTCATCAACGGCATCAGATCGGTGCCGCCAGCCATGACTTTTGCTTCATTCTTCCGTTGATTCAGCATCAAGAGAGCCTCGTCGATACTGGTTGGTTCAAGATACTCGAAGGGCCTCATGCTTCCCGCCTTGATGCTAATCATAGTATCTTGGCAAGCTCGATCAGTTTCTGTCTTCTATCGCTGGAGCGATATTGCAAAGTCTGTTGCAGGTAACCTCCAGCGACTGGAGGAAACATCTGGACAACGTCTCCATCTTCAAGGACGGTTCTCTCCACATCGCCTTCGGAGACCAGTCTCTTGTTTACATACACTCTATAGAACTGCTCAAGCCTGCCGTGTTGATCGAGAAGACTTTCTCGAAGAGCAGTCCCATACTCTCTTATCAAGGTCTCAATCAGATCCCTGATTGAATTGGCTTCGATGTTCAATTCACTCTTGCCGGCAACCGCGCGAAGATCCGCGTACAGTCTAACAGTCACTCTAGCCAATTCTCAACTTCTCCGTTGAATGGCAGCGAGGACTCTTTCAGGAGTTGCAGGCAACTCCTTGATCCTTACACCAGTGGCGTTGTAGATAGCATTCACTATCGCCGCGGCCATCGGTATCAGGGGAGCTTCCCCCATACCCTTCGACCCGAAGGGTCCGTATCGATATCTATGCTCGATCAGGGTTGGAGCGATTTCTGGGATATCTAGAGATGTCGGTATTAGGTAGTCTTGGAGTGTTTGATTCAAGACCACGCCCCCATCGTATACGATCTCCTCCATAATGGCGTAGCCCATACCCTGAAGCGCGCCTCCCTCGATCTGTCCTGAAAGCAATTTTGGGTTCACAGCCTTCCCAGCATCGTAAACTGGTGTGACTTTCAAAACTTGAACCTGTCCGGTCTCCGTGTCTATCTCAACTTCGACTATGTGCGCTGCAAAAGTGTAGTTTGAATACGCCTCGCCTTGCCCAATGTCATGATCGAAGATCATCTTCGGACCTCTGAAGTTGCCGAAATAGGACAGGGTTACACCATTGTTGTAGCACTCAAGGGCAAGCTCTTGGAAGCTTATCATCTTAGACGGGTTTTTCCTCGAGTAGACCTTTGCATCGCGGATCTCAACTTCAGTTTCATCGCATCCGAGAATCTCAGCGGCAACTTTGTTCAAGTTCTCCCTGACCTTGTATGCCGCCACCATGGCTGCTGCTCCTCCCCTCAGCAGCCCCCTCGAGGCGTGAGTCGGACCACTATCCGGAACCGCGCTCGTGTCCGGATTATCGACATGTATCATTTCCGGGGAAACGCCCAATATTTCTGCAATAATCTGTATGTGGCCAGTATGAGTTCCTTGGCCGATCTCACCTATCCCCGTCCTGAAGCGGACGCTCCCGTCCTTGTGGACTATCAAGCTGGCTGCGGAATAGTCCGGGGCTCCTCGACTTGTGCTGTTCCCATGCCACATCAAACCAACGCCAATTCCTCTACGTTTCACACCAATCTGATTCATGTAGCCTTCTCGCCTCTCTTTCCAATTCGACAATTCTGCTGCTTTCCTCAGACATTCTTCAATGCCGACAGAGTGGTCGAGAAGTTGACTGGTCGCTGTAAACGACCCGGGCCTTAGAACATTCTTCAACCTGAGCTCGACCGGATCCATATCGATGAGGCGGGCCAGCTCATCCATCTGAGACTCAGCCGCAAATTGTATCTGGGGGTTCCCAAAGCCTCGGAAAGAGCCACCGTAGACCTTGTTAGTGTACACCAGATACGAGTCAACCTTCACGTTTGGAACGACATATGGACCAGTAGAGTGAACAGTTGACCTCCAGAGTACGTATGGTCCATGAGAAGCATAGGCACCTACGTCTGAGATTATCTCTATCTCAGCCGCCGTCAACATTCCTTCTTTTGTCGCGGCTGATTTGTACTTGATCAAATAGGCGTGCCTCTTGCTATGTGCTGAAATTGATTCCTCTCGCGTATGCGCTAGAAGAGCCGGTCTACCAGTCTTGACAGCTACAAGAGCAGCTCTCGCGGAGACTTCAGGTGGAATATCATCTTTTCCTCCAAAACCTCCTCCAGTAGCCGCTTGGATCACGCGGACCTTGTCAAGACTGTAGCCTAGTATCTTGGCAACATTCATCTGGACTGTAAACGGGGACTGCATTGAACCTATGATAGTGAGAGAGCCATCTGATTCCGGGACCGCGATGGCAGCTTCCGGCTCGATGTAGGCGTGCTCTTGCTGGCGGGTTCTGTACTCGTTCTCAACAGTTACATCGGACTCAGCGAAGCCCTTGGCAACATCTCCCTTTCGAAGTCGACACTTGAATGCGATATTCCCCTTCTCGTGGATCAGAACCTCAGACTTCATCGCCTCCGTAGGCGAGAATATTGGCGGCAACGGATCGTATTGAACATGGACAAGTCCAACTGCATCTTCTGCTTGATCTAGCGTCTCAGCCGCCACCAAAGCGACGCCGTCTCCCAAGAATCGTATCTTCTCGAATGCCAAGAGTGGTTGATCAGGAAGCGTATATCCCCAGTCGTTTATTCCCGGGATATCCATAGCTGTAAGAACTGCGATGACGCCTGGAGTTTGTAGGGCCTTGCTTGTATCTATGCTTTTCACTATCGCGTGAGGATACCTGCTCCTCACTACCTTGACGTGGAGCATCCTATCGTACACATAATCGGCAGTATACTTGGATCTTCCAAGAACATGGTTTAGTGCATCTACTTTCGTTACATTTTTGCCAATAATATAGAAGTCTTTGCGGCTGAAGAAGCTTTTAACAATCTCCAAGTTTTCATCAGTCACTTTGATCCAACCTCCACCCTTGTCCGTCTGGTCTCAGTGAATTTTCTTTACTCACGAATGATTACGTCTCTGGCAAGGCCTTTACGGTATCTGATTCTGGCTTCTTGACAGATTGTCGGTCAGGTTCCTCGTGCTTGTTTGCTGCGATGGTAAACGCCAATGGTAGCATAGGTTTCTTTCCATCCGCAGCTGCGACACTTTAGGAA
>CAZVKZ010000015.1:7947-15226 GCA_964627775.1 uncultured Candidatus Bathyarchaeia archaeon
GGGGCAGCTATCCTCGAATTCAAACGGACCGATCTCTATTTCAGACATTATAGAATCCTCTCATGACGCCCGAGAATTCTGACTATTTAACTCTTTGTCCCAACTTCTGCTTAATGGAACTTGCGAATATGATTGTTACTAGCCGCTTTTCCTACTCTAATATTCCTAGAAACTTTAAAGAGCCTCAGCAAATGAATGTGAGACACTTCAAGAGAAAAAGTGATGCTCTTGAAAGCCGCGATGTTCTATGGAAAGGAGGACCTACGAGTTGAGGAGGTAGAGAAGCCTACCGTCGCTGGAAACGAAGCTCTCGTAAGAGTCAGGGCTGCCGGGATTTGTGGAACCGATCTGCACATATACAAAGGAGGGTTTGCGATCAAGAAGTTGCCACTGATCATCGGCCATGAATATTCTGGCATTGTAGAGCAGGTAGGTTCAAGCATCTCAGGTATCAAGCCCAGAGACAAAGTGATAGGCTCTTACCTTATCCCATGTGGAAAATGTCGATTCTGCATAGATGGCAGGTTCCAACTATGCGATAGGAGAGTAGCACTTGGCACAGATATTGACGGGGCGTTTGCGGAATGGGTTCGTATTCCGGAAGCAGACAATAGCTTGGCAAATATGCCCGAAGGGATTTCTTTTGAGGAAGCGGCTCTCGCCGGCGACTTGGTATTAACGAGTCTACACGGCGTAGAGAGGGCCGGTGTGAAAGAGGGAGACACAGTCGCAATTTTCGGTCTGGGTCCAATAGGTTTGGTAGCTTTGATGATAGCTAAGGCTAGGGGAGCTCGTTACGTGATAGGCGTTGACTTGGTCGAAGATCTTCTTGAGCTTGGAAAAAGGTTGGGGGCTGAAGAAACAGTGAACGCTGCAAGGCAAGATCCTCCTTCACGGATTAGGAGGCTGACCGAGGGGTTGGGTGTTGATATCGCATTAGACGCCGTTGGTCTTGAGAAGACGTTGGATCAGGCGCTCGCCTCACTGAGGAAAGGTGGAAGACTCTCTCTTCTAGGTCTACCCGAGAGGCCGCCTGCGTTCAATATCAAGAAGGTTATTGAGAATGAGATAGACGTTGTAGGAGCGTTCTGTCCCGCTGGAAAGACGGCGATTCAAGGTGCCGCTGAGTTAGTCAGAAGTCGCAGAATCCATTTGGAGTCTCTGATCACTCACAGACTGAGTTTAGTAGATATCAACCGTGGTTTCGAAATTGCGATGAAGAAACTGGAAGGCGCGGTTAAGGTCGTTGTCGTACCCTAACGCTACGTGGCTATGAACTCAGAGTCCCATTGCGTTACTTCAGGGAGGCCAAGAGCCCTCTTTATCTTTATCATCTGTTCCTTCACAGCGAACGGGGGGCAGCCTGGAATCACGATATCATTCTCGAGCAGTCCCTTTCGGCCCTGCTGGATCATCGAGACAATTGCACAGTCTCCAAATATTAAAGGCAACCCCTCCTTACGTAAAGCGTCGAGACTGGCTGGAAGGTATGGGTTGAGTCCAGCGATAAACAGTAGCTTCCCAACCTTGTCCGGTACCTCTTTCTCAAGTACCCCGTGACCCTTCAACGGATAGAGGGTGAACTTGATCCATGCCTTACAACCCGTACAGGTCCCACCCTCAAGCATGGCTACATTCGGAAAGAGCCCTTCAACCTGGAATGTCGCTCGTTTGAAGGGTTTCATCACATCTTTGATCTGTGTTCCTAATACTTCGATTCGGTCTGGATCGGCGACACCTAGTCCTTGTTGATGCGCCGCGGCTATGGGGCCTATTTCAAACGGGTCCCTGAATCCCATCGTCATAGAGCCTACAGCGTCAACCGATATCGGATCGTCTCCGGCGATTATCACGCCCATGTCGACTGGGTTGCCATGTACCGGGCCATCACCTTCCATCGCCAGAAGCCCATCTATAACCGCTAGTTTGATCTTCGGCCGAACCAGATGCATTATGTCGACAAGCTTTTGGTGAATGTCGGTTCTGTGATACATGAGTCGTGTCGTGTAGGGATCGGTCAATGCATGAAGAACTTTTATGCAGAGGGTTACGCCTCCGCCCTCCATGCTAGTCTTCATAACAGGCAATGGAATTATCTTGTCGCATTCCAGTGCAGGCCTCACAATGTTCGCTTCACGCATGATCCTCGCTCCTGGAATCGTTACATTCTGAACATCCGAGGCGCCTCTCGCATCGAATGGTACAACCTCGCCGCTGAATTCTTCAGCTATCTTCTGCATTCCAGCCCACCTCATAACGTAGCTGCTATCGACGCCTTCTCTCCAGAAGAGCGTCATCGAAGAGGCGCCTTCACCAATGACAGGTTTGGCTCCTGCCTCGGCTACGAGTTTGGCCACTGCTCGAATAACTCTTGGGTCGGTCGTTGTGGGAGGTGGATCAGGCTTGACAAAGTTTGGTTTGACCAGAACCCTATCACCGGGCTTTACAAAATTCTTCATTCCGCCGAGGAGGTTGATCGATTCGGTCACAGCCTCTTCGACTGCTTCATCTGTTATCGGTCTCTTGGATTTGATTATGGATACTTTTGAGTGATAATGTCTATGAGTCATCAACCAAGCCTCAGCGTCTGTACGGTTATCGCAGCGCCGTGTCAGGATTGTCAGCGTGAACTTAAAGATTTTGCAGCACTAATTCCCTATGCCATCGCGGCCATCTTATTTAGTGTGCCCAGGTAACTATTTCGGAGTAGACGGTCGAAAATGATGTCGAGCGTCCAGAAGAAAGTTGTTGAAGCCGTCGACAAGCACAGAGATAGTGCCATCGATTTTCTTCGAAGTCTGCTAAAGGTTCCAAGTGTAACTGGAAAAGAGAAGGAAGTACAAGGGATCATTGTCGCGAAGTACAATGAGATAGGACTCAAGGTTGACATGTGGGATCTAGACCCTGATCAACTGGCAAAGGCACCCGAGTACGTGGAAACGGGACATAGCTACAGAGGTAGGCCGAACCTAGTGGGCTTGTTAAAGGGGATGGGGGGAGGCAGATCACTCGTCCTGAACGGTCACGTGGATGTCATACCTCCGGAGCCACGTGAGGCCTGGGATATAGATCCTTGGGGAGCAGAGATAAGAGAGGGTAAGATCTTCGGCCGAGGCGCATCTGACATGAAGAGTGGAATCGCGACGATGGTTATGGCGGTTGAAAACATCATCAAAGCTGGCGTGAAACTCAAGGGCGATGTGATCATCGAGACCGTTATAGATGAAGAATACAGTAGCAACGGCACGCTTGGTTGCATTCTGAGGGGTTACAAAGGAGATGCAGGAATAAGCTGCGAGGCTAGCGACTTAGAGATCCAACCGTCGGCAACCGGCAGCATGTGGTTCGAGATTACAGTACAGGGACGTTCGGCTTCCATGTCAAGAATATGGGAGGCCGTCAGCGCCGTTGACAAGGGATACAGGATCGCGCAGGCCGTTAAAGAATACCAAGAGATCCGACTCAGCGAGAAAACGCATCCACTCTACAAGGATCCACGCGCTGCACTTGCCTGCTTCGTGGGCATGTTCAATGCTGGAACATATCCAAGCTCTTCTCCAGACGTATGTGTCATAAAGGGAAGGATCGGACTCCTACCCAGCGAGAATCCACTCAGAGTCCAACAAAACTTCATTGACTACATTCGGAAAGTCTCTGACTCTGATCCCTGGTTAAAGGATCATCAGCCCGAGGTGTATTTCAAAGGCTACAGGGGCGAGCCGGCGGAGATCCCCGTAGAGCATCCGATAAACAATACTCTGAAGCGTTGCTTCAAAGACGTAACAGGAAAAGAACCGGTTGTCAAAGGTCATGAAGGAGCCACAGATGCACGTGTTCTAATTAAATACGGTATCCCAACAACGATATTTGGACCTGGAACAATTACTCAGATGCATGCTACAAACGAGTGGGTAAAGGTTGATAACTTCGTAGATGCCATGAAGGTGCTTGCCACCGCCATAACGGACTGGTGCGGATGCCGCTGAAGTTCTGACACTTGGATCAAGCTTCTATGATACTTCAGACTTATTATCAATCGAATGTTTCGGGCTCGCCTATTCTCATTGATTCTACATAGAACTGCGCTGCTCAGGAGACTTTTCGGAAGCTTTGAGAGAACATGATGAAGAATCTGGGATCCCACGATAGTTATATACTATCTGAAGCCATAATTCCGTTCGAGCGGCGAGCTACTATGTTTTGTTCTTACCCGGAAGTCGAGGACTACGTAAAGAAAACAGCTCTTTCAAAACAGATGTTTGAAAGCCTCTCAAACACGATTCCTGGAGGAGTCAACACCGCCATCCAGTTCTTCAACCCTTATCCGTTGTATATGAGGAGGGGATTTGGAGGTAGACTTTGGGATCTAGACGGTAGAGAATATGTCGACCACTGTCTCGCCTACGGGGCTATGACTGCAGGCCACACGAACCCCGTCATAGTCGAGGCGATAAGAATCCAATTGGAAAAAGGAACCTTGCTAGGTTTTCAGGGAGAAGGCGCTGAGGAACTAGTCCGCGAGATGATAAGACGTTACCCCTTCATAGACATGCTTCGATTTGCTAATACAGGTCTGGAGGCTACCTTCTATGCTATCAGACTAGCCAGGGCTGCGACGGGAAGAAAGCTTATCATTAAGATGGAAGGCGCCTATCACGGTGCTCATGATGCACTTCTCGTAAGCGACAAGCCACGAAGGTATGTGGCGCTTGGGTCGCGTTTTAAGCCTGCCTCAACAGCAGACTCGCTCGGCACGCCAGAAGAAGTTGTCAAACAAACGCTGGTGGTGCACTTCAACGATATCGAAGGATTGGAGAGGGTTATGAGAGAGCATGAGAACGAGGTGGCGGCGGTTATCACTGAACCTGTACAAACGAACAGCGGCATCATACCCCCGGAGAAGGATTACTTCAGCGATGTTAGAAGACTCTGCGATGAGTATTCTGTCCTCCTAATCATTGACGAGGTAAAGACGGGATGTAACTTGGCAGAAGGGGGAGGTTGCCAACTCTATGGAGTAAAGCCTGATCTCGCAACCTTCGCCAAGACTATTGGCGGCGGAACTCCGCTAGCAGCTTTTGGAGGGAAGAGGGAGTATATGGAGATGATAACGCCTCTTGGTGGCGCTGTGCACTACGGAACCTACAACGGCAACTCTTTATCGTTAGCCGCCGGGACAGCATGCTTGAAGAAGGTTCTGACTTCGGCAGCGTATGTGGAGATCATGCAGTTGGGTGATAAGCTCTACAAGGGGATTGAGAACGCAGTAGCAGACACTCGTACAGAGGCGGCTATAGGAAGATGCACTATGATGGGCACTATCTTCTTCGGCTTAGAACAGCCCCCAAAGAACTACAGACAAGCGTCCAAGTGCGATACCGAAAAATGGTACAGGTTCTGGATCAGTATGCTGAATCTGGGCGTAATACCTTCTGGCTCTGCCTGGTTCGAAGAATGGATGATCTCAGCCATGCATGAACCTGGGGACATAGAGAAGACGATCCAAGCGACTTATGACGCCTTGAAATACATCAAGTCCTAGAGCAGTCGCCTAGAAGGTCAAGGCTTCCTCTAACTTCTCGTTCCAAACAACATTTCATCTTATTCGAAAGCCACGCCGATTTCTTCCAGCTCTCTCTTCACTTTTCCATATGTGTTAAGCCACTCATGAGTGGGGGCTAGCGTCTCTAGGTTCATGCATTCTGTGAAGCTCTTCCCCTTTGGCGCGTTTCGAATTTGACTCTCATACTTTGGTAGAAGCTCATTTAGTACGGCGTTTGCATCCTGTCTCTTCATTCCTAGATTGGCGTGAGCTATCTCGCAGCTCAACCTAAACTCAAGGGGGGTTAGGTAGTTCTCTCTCCCTGCAGCTAGAGCGTTCGGAATATTGAGCACCTCGTATCCTGAAGTCATTGCGCTTATTGTTTTTGCGGTGGCTTCGTAAAGGAGCATCTCGGTACAGGGACCCGCCGCAGCGAAATGATAACATGTTTCTAGGCAGTGCGTGTTTCTGCTCATAGCGATCTCAAAGAGATCCGAGGCCCAGGCGCTTTCTCGACCGGTGTTGGTTCCTGTCATTATATCGACGGCGCCTCCTCCACTCAGATGAACGCCAAAAAGGAAGCACTCTATCTCTTGGGCGACGAGGGCTATGGCGCAACCCTCCGGGCCTCCTGCGATTCCACGGAGGATAGGGGTTCCATCCATCATTAGGTTAACGGTGCCGTGTCCCAAGACAGACTCTATCTGGGTCAATGTTCGATAGTCTGTCTTCATCTCGGTGACATAGCTTAGCGTGAGGCAGTCGCCTTCACGAAAACAGCTAGGAGATAGGGTCGCGATTCTGGCAGCTGAAGTCAGGCCTGTCATCCCTCCAACCAACGGAAGATCAGCCTTCCCAGCTTTCCTGAAACCTTCCATTGCCGATGTTATCTCGAACCTCGAAGCCCGGATTTCAAGGGGCGTTCCAGCCTTGACAGGGAGTCCTCCAAGTTTCTGAATTGTGCCTGTCCAATAACCCTCGATCAACTCTTCCTGCGCAAAAGCCTGCGCGATCGTAGTCGCTAGGTCCTCAGAAACTGGCATGCCACTTGGAGGCGAGACGAGATAGGGAAGCGTCTTGTCCTCTACTCCTCTCGAAACAACCTCCTTTAGATATCGTCCTGATCCTACAAAGGCTCTAGCTGGCGCTGCCCGGAGACTTTCCTTTACCTCCTCATCTGTAAACTTGATCAACCTACTTGTATCTGTGCATAGGATCCCTACATCGAGGATAAGTTGCTTCCCCGCCTCGAAGAGATCATCTGCCATGTTGTCATCGGTGGGTACAGGTTCTTGGGGATTATACTTTATTTCGTACTCCTTAACGAGTTCCATAATTTTGTTGGGCAGGAATCGTTTGTCAAATTCACTCTCTCTCATTATTGGCCCGGTTTCAGCTCTCCTGCATATCTCATAGACCGGAATCAACCTTGTAAAAGCCTCCTTGCAATGTTGGCAGCTTCTGTGGCATCTTTACCGTACCCGTCTGCACCGACTTCTTCAGCAAACTCTCTCGTAACAGCCCCTCCGCCTACGATCACTTTATACTTCTCACGCGCTCCCTTCTCCTTGAGAATTGAAACTATATCCTTCATGAAGGGTCGGCTGACAGACATTAGCGAGGACGCTGCTATGAGCTTTACATCATACTCCTCGGCTTTATCCACAAACGTCATCGCCTTTACATCCTTTCCCAAGTCATAGACTTCAAACCCTTCAACAGCCAGCATCGTTGCAA
>CAZVKZ010000016.1:0-15199 GCA_964627775.1 uncultured Candidatus Bathyarchaeia archaeon
CCCGATCTCCATAGCTACATCAGTTATGGGCGATCCTTCAGGATCAATCGTCTTCACCGTTAGCTTGTAGAGCTCCAGCTCTGCCTCCGCCACCTCCCCCTCCTTCATGCGCAGATTGATTGACTTCGAGAAGAAGCCATTAACATAGACCTCTAGAGCTAAATCCAGCGAGATGGGTTGAGGCAACTGGGATGCAGGGTAGCTGAGATTGGAGAGCAGGACGTAGGCCCTATCGTCCTCAAAAGCTGTCATGAGATCTCCTGCACTGATCGTTATGTTGTTTACTGGAATGCCTAGCCTTGAATCCCTGAATCTGACGGCCGCAACTGGAGGCCTTATCTGCAGGATCCTTACGGCACCCTCTCTATAGGCTATGATCTTGTATGTCGAGTTGAGTGCATCTCTGAGATCTGGACGCATCGAGGGAGATACGCTTCTTCCGGCGTAATCTGCAAAGCCATCTCTGAGAACGTAGGCCCTAGTCTCCGTCACATTTCCATCCCTCGGACTCAATCGGAGTGTCGCCTCTCCCTCCCTAGCGGGCACCGTTCCCCCTGAGCTGACCTCGTGGAGCTTTGGGGATTTTAGATTGAACTTGAGACTGTCTATATCCTCGGCGAGCCTCACCGTCATCCTAGCTGACACTGGCTCCACCAACATGCTGTATGAGGCTCCTCCAGCGGCCCCACTATACTCGAAGGCATCAGGATACACTATATCGACCAAAACGTTTCCAGGCCTTAAGGGAATGGGCTTCTCCAGCCTGATGGTCTGCTCAGTTCCCGCTGGTAACAGAACCATTCCGGGACTTGCATCAAGAAAAACGGCACTCTTTGATCCATTGATCTCGGCCACCAACCCCACGACTAGTCTGTATATGACTTGCAGGGTTTCCCCATCGTCTCCAGCGAGCCTTATGCCCAGCCTGTTCCCATCAGAGGCCTCCAGCAACCAGAGGCCCTCTTGATCGCTTGGACTAAACCGTCTCACTAGAACAGAGCCGCCACTATCGAGTCTGAAATTCCAAGATTCCCCGATTGGTGAGAAGAGAGTCATGAGAGTAGACCCATTCGGGGAAAACGCCCATAGCTCCTCCCCCTTCTCGAAGTTGAGGATGCCCGCGCTCAGAAGGGGAAGCAGGTAACGGTTGCTGTATCCAACCATGATCGGCCTCTGGTTGGCTGCCATGGCTGATTGCAGATTAGCCAAGAGTATGATAGCCAACACCAGAGTAGCCAGCCTCATGTGGCGAGCCTCCTAAGATGAACGACCAGAAGCGTCGAGGCTGCGAGAGCTATTATGATGGTTAGATCGCCTCCAACCATCCCAAGATATCTTGAAGCCATAACAAGTCCGAGAGCGGCTGACGAAGCTGCAACGCCGGCCGAGAGTACACTCCTGTCAAGGAGAACCTTGTAGCCTGCAAAACTGGTTCTGCTCAGGACTCTCCAGAGAAGCGCGACCAGCGAGGCTGCGATCAGTATGCCGAATACCTGATAGTCCACTCCTGGACTTATTTGTGGACGACTTCCCGTCGCCCTGTAGAATACTGTCGGATAGAAGAGGTACGCTGGAGTTAGGGCGCCTGTTGCAGCTTCCTGGCTCAGAAAGACAGCTATCAGGAGCGAGAAGAAATAGACCAGGGTGAATGACTGAGGTGAACTGTCCAGATAGGAAGCAACGAGAATGAAGAGGGGAAGTATGAATATGTATCCAGAGGCCAAGCCGAGGAAAGGAGAGAGATATCCCATGACGAAGATCGAGAGAGCGGAGAAGGTTGAAACAAATAGGATCGAGAGCACCTCTGGATAGCGATCAGCAAGGAGCATCGAGAGTAGCGAGACTATGCCCAGAATGAAGAAGGGATCAATATCCTTCATCTGCGATGCTGCTTGGAACATCGCAAACAGGCTGGGACCACTTATCAACGTCAGCGCAGCAGCGTCCCTGAGGCCCCTCATCACTTCACAGTTCTCCACTCAATGTTGATCTGTCCAATGCTTCTGGGAGGGAATCCAAGTCCACTATGCTATGCCAGACATCTAGTTTCGCTACAGCCTCTCGCAGCCTCGACCCCTCTCTCTGGCGAAGTCTTTCCGCATCATCGCTGGATAGCTCTCTCCCCACTTCATTGGAGAGATTGAGCAGCAGAATCTTCGTACTAGCCCTTCGTCCTGAGACTAGCTTTGCAAGATCTTCTTGTTCTTCATGGTCGATCATTCTTGTCAGGTAGATTAGGAGTCCTTGTTTGGGGAGTTCTTCATGTCCCCCGACTCTCAGCCCTCGCTCCCCGTAGAATAGCCGCGCGGCTGAGAACTTTCCACCTCCCATATGCTGGATTAGCCACGGCCTCGATCCCTCCTTGAGCTGGATGAAGATTATTTGAAGGAGGAGATCAAGCGTGAGCTGCTGGACCATACCTTTTCCTGGGATCTCTATTTCTAAGCCACTTCCAAGCCCGTAGATTATCTCCGCGCTCCTTCTTCGGTCGAACTCCTTGACATAGGTCTCGTCCCCTCCGGTCCTGGCTAGTCTGCGCCAGTCCACCGTCCTTGCCTCAGGAGTTGAAGCCTGCGGTAGACTGATGCGGTAGTCCTCCTCCAAACCAATAATCGGGTCCCGAGAATAGCCGGGTGCATGAATTCCTGAGGCCACATGAGCCGTGACAGGAATAGGAATTCTCTGTGGAGTACTTAGGAAAATAACAGGTGCGCTAACGGGAATCTCCAACTCTTTGACAAGTATCTCCATTCTATCCTTTACAGCCAAGCGGACCGGGCCTAGGCTGCGTATCCCAACCTGCTGAGAGGTCACGGCAAAAACCGTACTCAGGTATTGGTTCGCCCTAGCCACGCTTCTCAAGGAGGCTGAGCCCTCAACAAAATTCAGGCCCTCACCCTCAACCTTCACCTCAATTGGCAGCTCCTCTCCCTGCCGAAGTCTCAGCGCCAACTCGACTTTGACATTCTCCCCTGCAATAGCAGGGTTAGGAGATACGTTCAATGTATGGGTGAACCAGTCAGGCGAGACCCTTCGGAGGCCACGCGCTGAGATGAGCGCATAGAAGAGGATAAAGAGCATGAAGAGGAGCGGGGGGAGAATGACGAGTGGGTGCCCGGTGACTGCGATCGCGTAGACGAGAAGAAGGGCAGAGTACAGGTAGATACGCGTGTAGGGCTTTGAGAGTCTCATCTTGGAGCAGCAACCCCCTCCGCCACCTCCACGAGGATCTCCTTCAACTCCTCTCTGGCTTCAAGCGGGTTGAGACTCCCGCCTCTCAGAATCATTCTGTGATTGAAGACTAGATTCATCACTGACTTGACGTGATCTGGTGTGACGTAGGGGCTCCCTTCAATAGCTGCCTGCGCCTTTGACGCGTAGAGCAGGGCAACCTCTCCTCGCGGACTAACACCTAGCGCAACCCTCTCATGTTTTCTAGTGGCCTCAGCCAGTTCCACGATATACTTGAGTATCGAATCGTCAACATAGACTTGGCGTGTAGATTCCATGACATGTGGGATGTCGCTTACCGAGGCCACCTGATCCATCTCCACATCCTCGCCAAGTAGGGTCTTCTTTGCCAGAATCTTCATCTCTGTTCCAGCGTCTGGGTAGCCGAGTATTGTTCTGACAAGGAATCTGTCGAGTTCAGCTTCTGGCAGGGGATACGTTCCCTCCAGCTCTATGGGGTTCTGAGTCGCGATCAGCATGAAGGGTCTGGGTAGCCGGTAGCTTACACCCTCAACAGTCACCTGTCTCTCCTGCATAGCCTCAAGGAGTGCTGACTGGGATCTTGGAGAAGACCTGTTTATTTCGTCTGCCAGGACTATATTTGCAAATATTGGCCCTTTTCTGAACTCGAGATTCCCAGTGACCCGATTGTAGATCGTGGCTCCAGTAATGTCACTGGGCATCAAGTCTGCGGTGAACTGTATCCTTCTAAACTCTAATCCCAGCGAGTGGGTGAAGGCCTTTGCCAGATAGGTCTTTGCGATCCCTGGCGGCCCTTCCAGGAGGACATGCCCCTCTGTGAGAAAGGCGAGCAGGAGTGAGCGGATGGCATCATCCATCCCAACGACTATCTCGTGAATCGCATCGGTCATCCTCTCAGTCATTTCTCTGACAGTTCTCTGCACTTATGCGTCTCCTTCTACTTTTGTTTCCTCAAACTCTTCAGTGCAATTCTTACAGGGTCTTTCCCCACTGCTTTCTTTCTACTCTTAGCTTTTCTCCGCCTAGAAGGATATGATGGAACAAGAAGGGAAAGGCAGACAAGAAGGATACCGAATATGAGCAGCAATATTAGTTCCACAGTTCTCAACTCTCGACCTTGTTTAGGATATCTTCAATCGTCTGCAGTCCACGGCTGAATGATGAGATCCCCTCCTGATCTGGTGAATGATTCCAGAACCTAGCAGGCTCATACAACCAGTACATTTCTGCCAGAACTTTCTGTGCATCATCTGGAAGATGATGCATCATGATAGCTGACAACATCTCCTTTGAGGTTAAGCTCATGGATGGGTTGAGGTCAGATCTGGATGCGATAGTCTCTAGGAGAATTGGAAGAATCTCAGCAATCGCCTGCCTCCCGCCATGGGACCTCAGGCTCTCCTCAAACTTTGACGTAATCTGGATTCGGGGCAGACTCTTCCTCTTAACCTTCTTTCTGGCTCTTAGCTTTCTGAGTAGTCTCAAGAGAAGAATTCCAAAAGCTGCGAGCAGTATAGCGTCTATTGTTAGCCAGAGCATAGCGTCGCTAGAGAGCGTTACCAAGCTGAGCCTCCCCCTCTAGAAATACTCTTTCAATAGGAAGATAGGTCATCCAAGGTATTACGTATGCAGGCTGATCCTTCACATCGATGGTCTTCATGATGAATTCTCCTCCGGGGACTGTGCTGGTATAATCAACCGTTATGATGCTTCTTCGGCCTAGTGCAGTTCCTACATCCCCCCAGATGTTGCTCAACCTATTCAGTGGGAATCCCGCTGAGAAGCCCTCTCGAAATACTCTTGCCTCACCCGAGGGTGTGTAGTAGGTTATGATTGCGCTTCCAACATAGTATTCCCCAGCGTCAGGCAGCCTGAAGTTCAGGCTAACTAACTCTGATGAGGCGAATGCCTTCACATCGGCGGTTATATTGAGAGGTGCCAGACGATAAAGCACGGTATTCACATTGAAAGTCTCCTCATCCTCATCTACCTCGACATCTACCATCCACCAGTCTATCCTGTCTCTACTTATGCGCAAAGTGTGATTCCCTTGAGGAACGAGTAGAAGCGCCTCCCCTACCCTGTTCGTTAACGCAAGCTTGCCGGCGATTGATACTGCTATGTTGTAGACAGGGCCCAGCGAGAGATCTGTTTCATTGCCTTTGTAGTGGTCCGAATACCCCATGTCAGCCGTCATCACCCTCACTTTGACGGCTGAGATCGGAGGCTTGTACTCGGGCAGTGAAGACTTGGAGCTCATGAGGGCCTCAGGGTTTGTAGCCTCGTTCGTCACGTTCAAGATCCTCAACTCACTTGACATAGCTAATGCTGAGGCGAGCAGCACGATCATTATGGAGAGGGCTGCCATGCCTCTCCTGTCAAACCTCATAATGTCTTACCCTCGAATCTTTCGAGCTGAGCTGGATCTTCCTTGTTCACCAATTCAGAGTCCTTCAGGCGGAAGTCTTGATCGTAGGAGTTCCAGTACAAAAACCTGAAGTAGGCAATACTCTGAAAAGTCCGACTCTTAAAGGTGTGGCTTTCCAGACAAGGCTGAACGAAAAAGCATTAAGCTTTCAGCAGCCTAAACAACCAGTATGTCTGAGAGAAGGATGAAAGTACTAGGTTTTGCCGGTAGCCTAAGAAAAGGCTCCTATAACAGATTGACGCTTAAGGCTGCGATAGAACTAGCCCCTGACAATGTCGAAATAGAAGTCTTTGATTTGGAGGGGATCCCGCCATTCAACCAAGATCTGGAACAAAATCCGCCGGAGAAAGTGAAGGAGTTCAAGAAGAAGATCAGGGAAGCCGATGCAATCCTGATCGTCACGCCGGAATACAATTACTCAATTCCTGGAGTCTTGAAGAATGCCATCGACTGGGCATCGAGGCCCTATGGGGATAACGCTTTTGACGGTAAGCCTGTCGCCATAATGGGCGCTTCGATAGGCACGCTAGGCACGGCAAGGGCACAATACCACCTACGCCAATCCTTCGTCTTCCTGAATATGTATCCTGTGAACCTCCCTGAAGTCATGATCAACTCTGCGCATGAGAAGTTCGACGAGGATGGAAATCTGAAAGATGAATACGCTAGAGAGAAAATCAGTGAGCTCCTGCAAGCCCTAGTAGAGTGGACTACAAAACTGAAGAAGTGAATGTTTGAACTCCATGCTAGGAGAGTCTCTCCTGCAGAGTCGCTCCTACGTAGCCTGAGCAATAGACATTCAAAACTATTCATACGACTTATTCGACAAGCCTTTTTTCTGAATCCTTTGTGGGTCGCTATTCATCCAATAGAGCATTACATGTTTCCTAGGTCTCGACCGAAAGAATTAATAGTGTGGCTCAAGGAAGAACTTCGCTCAAGTGTGAGTGCCTACATGCCTGACGAATACTTCCTATTCCTGACATGCTCCACCACTACGTCAGGCACTACAGGACAGTAGGTCACTCCACGAAAGAGAGAACCAGTTTTCCTTTCTGGAGGCGGCCGTTTTGGAGACACTAGTTAGACTAGAGAATATTTTGAGTAGACCTCTGAGAGCCACGAGCAGTCATTCGAGTAAAGCTAATCACAGTAGAGCACCAGCCGAGCCTGAAAAGATCATAGCTCAACTGCGAAAGATAGTTGGAAGAGAGAACGTTCTAACCGACAAGACAGAACTCATCTGCTACTCCTATGATGCATCATGCTACTCAAACCTACCTGATGTCGTCGTATTTCCAAATAATACGAGTGAAGTCTCGAGGATAGTGCGGCTGGCAAATAGAAGACGCATACCAGTAACGCCGAGAGGTGCAGGATCATCTCTTAGTGGCGGCCCCGTACCAGCCAAAGCAGGCATCCTGGTAGTCCTCGCAAGAATGGATAGGATACTGGAGCTGGACGAAGATAACCTAGTCCTAACCTGCGAAGCTGGCATAACTCTAAGGGACCTCAACAGATTCTTGGCCAAGAAGGCCCTATACTTCCCCGTCGATCCCGGCAGCAGCGAGGTGGCGACGATTGGAGGCATGATCGGGGAGAATGCCTCTGGAATGCATTCCCTGAAGTATGGGAAGACAAAGGATAGAGTGCTCAGTCTTGAAGTGGTCCTCCCATCTGGCGACGTAGTCCAAGTGGGCTCAAGATGCTCCAAATGCGTGAGTGGATACAACATCAAAGAACTCTTCATCGGATCAGAAGGAACACTCGGAATAGTAACAAAGGCTACATTGAAAATTTCTCCAATACTCGAGAACTACGCCGTAGCCTCCGCGTCATTCAGGACAACAATAGATGCCGGACGAGCTATCTCCAGGGTCGTGAGGGATGGGATACCCATCTCCGCTCTCGAATTTATGGATAGGCACTCGATAGATGTAGTCAGGTCCTTTACTGGCCTTCCCCTACCAGATGTTGCTGCAATCGTACTAATAGAATGCACCGGCTCAAAAGAAGAGGTACAGAGCCAGCTAGCTGAAGTATCAAAGATCCTCCGAAAGGAAGGTGCTTTCGAAGTTAAGACATCCAGAGACCGCAAAGATGCGGATCAACTCTGGTATGCGCGTAAAGTCACTTACGGAGCGATAAGCAGGATCAAGCCGACAGCCTTACAGGCAGACCCCGTTGTGCCAGTCTCAAGACTTCCAGACTACCTCGCCAAGCTCGAATCAATCGCCAAGAAGTACTCTCTTAAGATAGTCTCGTATGGGCATGCGGCTGACGGCAACCTCCACCCCACTGTGATGGTGGATGAGCGAAAACCCAGAGAGATGAAGCAGGCAAAGAAGGCCCTCGCTGCGATATACCAAGTTGCTCTTCAGTTAGGTGGAACATTGACTGGGGAACACGGGATAGGCTCAGAGAAATCCGAGTACTTCAACCTCGAGTGGTCTGACAACGTGATTGCCATAATGAAAAGTGCCAAAGCTGCTCTCGATCCGAACAACATAATGAATCCGGGGAAATGGGTGTGATGCCTCCAGGATGACCCAGCAAAGGCATGATCTCGAAGAGATTCTGCTGAGCTGTAATAGGTGCGGCTTGTGCCACGGTTGCTCTCCACTCTTTGAATTGAAGAAACTTGAATCCGCAACAGCTCGCGGAAAGATAAGGCTGGCGCGTAGCCTGATGCAGGGAGAACTTGAACCCTCGGAAACCCTGGTGGATAGAATCTACGAGTGCCTCATGTGCGGGCACTGCAGCAGTATGTGCCCGGCAGGCATAAAGGTCGAAGAAGTCATTCACTCCACAAGGAGATTTCTAGCATCTTCTGGAAAGGTGCCCAGAGCAGTCAAATCTCTTGTATCAAGAATAGATCTCAGCGGGAACATCTACGGCAGAAATATTGGAGGCATCAGACTCCGGGAAGGCGAGCTAGTCTACTTCCCCGGCTGCGTCTCATCAATAGAACATCCAGAACTTGCAGATGCAACATTGATCTGCTTGATTAAGTCAGGTCTAAAAGTTTCGATCCTCAACGGGATCTGCTGCGGAGCCCCGGCTTGGGCAGCTGGATTCGCTGAAGTATATGGAAAATCAATGGAGAAGCTCCAATCCATACTCGAGGGCAGAGAAGTAGTCACGAGCTGTCCTCAGTGCTACCACTTTCTCAGGCTGAACCAAATCCAAGCCCGTCATACCGCTCAAGTCTATGCAGAGTTACTGGAACGCGAGAAGCTCAGGCTAAGACCGATCAAAGGCACCTTCACCTATTCAGATCCCTGTTATCTGACCAGATTTTCGAATATTATGGATGAACCTAGAGTCGTGATGGAGTACATCCCAAGACTCAGGCTCCTTGAGATGAGATCCAACAAAATGAATACAAGATGCTGTGGAAATGGCTTAGAAGTCGTTCAGGTCTCCAATCCTAACCTTGCGGCTGAAGTTGCCCTGAGAAGACTGGAAGAAGCGATTGATATTAGAGCAGGAAATATCGTGACAAGCTGTCCACACTGCTACCTCACTCTCAAGAAAACAATGCGAGAAAAATCTCTTCCAATGGCGATCAAGGATTTGTCACAACTTCTGGCTGACGCATTATTTCGGAGATCATCAAAAGTCAGCTACGATCGCTTAGCATCTTTGGAGAGAATTACAGCAAAGCCTATGGCTGCGCACACCTGAAGATCATTTCGGAAAACGTAGCATAGCTATGCACTCTTAAGCTTCACATCAAACAGAAGAGATTCATCGATCAAGGCTACTGTACGTGCCGGTTTTCCCATCTCCTCATCTCCAAGGCTCTTATAGGTAGTTGTTCCTTCAGTTTGTCAAGAGTGGCTGAGTCAACCGTGATCTCAACTTCTTGGCCATTCTTACTTCTGAGCTTTAGGATGGTATCTGTGGAATCTGAGTGCCAGGCTTTTATTCCCCATGGTACATCCTGTTGTGAATTGAACCAGCAAAGCGGAAGAACCACGATATTAACAATAGTCATGATTCTCCACAGGATCCTAGGGAAGTCAGGCTCACTAGATTAGGAAAAGAGTTCGAGAAAGAGTCCGTCCGGAGAGCTAGCTCTACTAGCCCTGACAGTCAGAACGATACATTAGCTTCCGCACATTGCGAACTTGTCTGCACAGCATCTGAATATACGAGAAACCGTCGCCCACTAGCCGTCTCATCGCACTGTTCGAACGCGATCTTTATGAGACAAAACGACTTCAACAATCGCCCAAGATCTTGGAGGAAGCGATCTTAAACCTAGTCTTGGAAGCCTTCACAGTATCCCTATTCTCTATCATTTTAGCTGAGTTTGGCGACAAGACGCAGCTGGGAGTAATCACGCTGGCCGCCAGCCACAAAAAACCAAGAAGCATCTTCCTTGGAATGATCGCGGGCTATATTGTAGTGGCAGGTTTAGCGGTCTTGGTTGGACAAGCTCTTTTGGCGATCCTCCCCCTGTCTGTCCTTACTTCAGTATCTGGACTAGTCTTCATAGCGGTAGGTTTGCTCATGCTAAAGGTCGATGTTGACAATGGTGTCGTCGGCCCACGCATGAGGAATCCCTTCTTGGCCGCCTCATTGATGATAATCTTGACAGAGATGGGAGACAAGACACAGATCATGACCGTGGCACTAGCGGCACGTTTTGCACAACCCGTGACAGTATTTGCAGGAGTGATTGCAGCGTTCATCATAATTGATGGTGCAAGTATCATCCTAGCCGATCGGCTTGGCAAACGAGTCCCAACAGGAAAAGTCAAGAGAGCTTCCGCCGTGATATTCATAGTTCTCGGCATCCTGACAATCCTAGGTCTCTTTTAGGGCGGGAAAGGATTTGAGCAGATCCAAGTTCTGTGGCAAACTGAGAGGTGCGTAGCTTGAAGGTCAAGTTTGGCGTGCAGCTCTGGCTGGAAGTGTTTGAAATCGAAGCCTTGAGAAAAGCCTGGCGTGAGCTTGAAGATATGGGATACTATTCAGCATGGATCTACGACCATTTCCATCCAATGTCTCAAAAAACTAGCTACTATATTCCTGAGGCCCGGACACTCCTGCCTTACCTGGCAGCAGAGACAGAACGCCAGAGGCTCGCCGCTACAAAGACGGCAACCTCTCACAGCAACCCTCTCACTTAAATCAAAGCCCGTGAATCATGATATTATGAGTGAAAAGCCAAGAATCCTCATCGTTGATGATGATGAGGCTGTAACGAAAACCATATCGATCATGCTAGAAGATGCAGGCTGCCTTGTTGACACGGCAAAGACAGGAGAAGAGGCTGTCAAGAAATCCGAGACTAACTTCTACAACCTAGCCCTGCTGGATATCCGACTGCCAGACATGGAGGGGACAGAACTCCTCACCAGAATGAAGGAGACAACCCCGAAGGGGATCAAGATAATAGTTACAGGTTATCCTTCAATGGAGAACGCCATCGAGGCCGTCAATAAAGGCGCTGATGGCTACATAATCAAACCCGTAAACATGGAAGAACTCTTGGCTAAAGTCAAAGAATACTTGAAGAAGCAAGAGGAAGAGAAGAGATACAGCGAAGGCAAGGTCAAAGAGTTCATTGAGACACGCGTTAAGCAATTGGGACCACCCTAGCCGCACAGGGAGCCATTTGATGATCACACCAAACGCGATCTACTGGAAACAATCTTAAAGACCCGACATCAATACGAAATCGTAGATAGTCATGGATGGAAAAACCGATCTACATCTATTGAGAGACGTGAATCTGGATAACTTCAACGCAGTCATGGCCTTCAGTGGATGGCCTGACGCCAAGAGAGTGGCCACATACGCTGCGGAGTACTTGCAGGACAAGCTACGAGCTGAGAAGATAGGTGAGATCGACTCAAACCTCTACAACCACTTCACAATCCAGCGACCCCTAATCAGCATCAAGAATGGACTGGTCAAAAGCTATGCTCCGCCAAGCAATGAACTGTACATGGCAAAAGGCGATCCATCGGGTCATGATCTTCTCATACTTATAGGAACTGAGCCTCACCTGAACTGGGCAAGGTACGTTGAATCAGTATTCGAGGCATTCAGCCTCGGAAAAGCCAATCGCGTACTTCTTTTTGGGGGATTGATTGATCGCATCCCTCACACTGTAGAACCCTTGATCTCAGGTGTGGCTAACGCGCCAGAACTCGTTGAAGAGCTGAAGCACAACGGCATTGAGCCCATTGATTACCTAGGTCCATGCAGCATTCACAGCCTGATACTTAGAGATTGCGAGGCGAAGAGCATTCCAGCGATGAGCATCTGGGGCCATACTCCAGAATATGTTACAGGTGTCGACCCGAGCACTGCCCACCAGCTTCTGTGCAAAGCCAAGGCCTTGATGGGTGTAGAAGTTGATTTGGAGGAGCTCCGAATGGAGGGTAGCCTATTCCAGAAACAGTTGAACTCAATGATGAAGCAGGACCGCGAATTCGCACAGCTCGTCCAGAAACTTGAGATAGAATACAAGGACGCCAAAAGAAACTTGGACTATTTCACATGACAATGTCCAGAACGAAAGAAACCTGAGAAGTCTTAAGTATTATAGAGCCAGACTCCTCAAGCTGCAAGGAGGATTGGATGACTATGAACGTGAAAATCCCTGTTATAGCAATCCTCGGTGGAGTAGCAATAACCCTCTTGACAGGACTAGTCTCCAGCACGCCGGCAGGACTAGTAGGTGCGCAGTGGTACGGATTTCCACTTCCATGGCTCTTCCGTCTCATAGTTGCGCCTCAATACTTCCCCTGGAAGGTTGATGCGCTAAACCTGATCGCTGACCTCATCTTCTGGATCATAGTTGTGGGTATCGTCGCGTTCATCATCAAGATTGCGAAAAAGTGAGCCTCTGACATCTCGACATATGTTCTAGGTCAAATCCCTCCTCTTTCTTTCTTACGCACACATATCCCCGTTGGACAGTAGGCTATGGTCCGAATTGTTCCCTAGAAACTCCAGGACATAAGAATCAGAGTAGCGAATACCCCTTTGTTGGTGAATAGTTTGACTGGCAACAAGATTCTCATTGTATACGTTACAAAGGGTGGTGCAACCGAGGAAGCTGCCTCTGTCATCGCAGAAGTCTTGCGGGACAGTTAGGGGCTCGAAATAGACCTGATCGATCTCAAGAAGTGCCCCTCTCCTGATCTTGCACAATACCGGAACGTGATTATCGGCAGCGGTGTCGGGATGCAAAAAGTGTACAAGCAAGCCTTGAGGTTTCTGGAGAATAACTTCGAAGGCAAGAAGGTGGCAATGTTCCTATCATTGAACGAAGCTGGGGAAGCTGAGCTGCGATCAAGCCGTCAAGAAATACATTAAAGACGTGTTGGAGAAGTACCTGCACGTGAAACCTGTCGCAACCGAGGCCTTTGGAGGGCGAATAAAGATACTAGGAAGAGTCGTCCAAGATAGCCGTGATATGGGCAAGATAAGAGCATGGGCAGAAGACTGGAAGAAAAATCAGCGATCAAGATTTCACCAGCTAAAGTAACCCATGTGCATTCCTCCCTTCTCAAACTGGGAAATATGTTCCGGCACCTACCATAATCGATTATGCAAAGATTCAAATGCAATATTTGTGTAATTGACAATTGACCGATCGGAGTATTTGGACAGGCATCACAGAAGGAAAGACTGAATGAGCGCCTTGACCAAGAAGCAAATAAGCGCCGACGCAATCCTTGCAGCTTTGGCAGGAGTAGAAGAGGGAACTCTTCTAAGTTATGCTGAACTGACCAAGGCTATGCATGAATACATCAAAAAGAACAAACTGAGAAAGGGAGAACTGGCTTTGGTGGCTCCCGAACCTCCCGTCTCCTCAGTTAGGTACTGTTCTGCTTGCGGAAGTTCGATTCCAGGCTCCGCCGCCTACTGTGACGGATGCGGTGAAAAGCAATAGAATATCCCAGGTTTTCCTAGTTTTCCTGTGATCAGTCGTTCTTCAAACTAAATATCTAGCACAGCGCGCGCTATAAGTCGTCTCTTTCAAATCAGTCAATGTTTGAATAGTAACGCGTAACCTTCATGCCGTTATGCCCCTAAGGTTTCCCTGCTCTTCTGGCAGATATTAGTGAGCCATCCAGATACGAAAGAGCGTCTTAAGGGATTCCTCCCCTGACATGCTTGAATGATTTCTTGTGTGCGGTGTGTGCGCCTTAGCTATCGGGCATCACCAGCAAACGAAAATGGCTCTCATTAGAAGCCAATGCGCGTTGATTTGGGCTTGCCTAAACATCTCATGCATTGTTGAGAATGTCGTATATTCTGGAGCAATATCTTATGTGATCTTGCATGGTATTGCGTCTTCCTCTTTTCCCTTCATCCAACCAGATGTCACAGACATCACCTTCCCCAGCGATTCTGGCGACTAACCTTTCAACTCTCGCCTCTTGGACTTCTCGAGTTATGTCCCAATCAAGACTTATCTGTTTATTCACATTGGGCATGGGAAGGATTGTTTCCACATCTTTTATCTCAACGTTTCTCGAACGCATAACTGAAAGACATACATTAGTGCTCGATCTCTTTCTATCAAATGAGTACAGGTGGAATCTATCAACGTATTTCACGGGCACTACAATGTTCCATCTTCCCCCTTTGAAGTTGCTGTAGGGCAAGACCAGATGCGTCTCGAGCCCTTCCAAGAGTCTGAAGTACAGCCAGTTGTATGGTCTGATGAGCCTCAGCGGTATCATTTCGTCATAGCTCATATCTGTGTGGCCGTCTAAGGAAACCATAGGAAGATTTGTTAAGTTGAGCGCATAATGGTGTCGCCACCTATTTCCTCCAATCAGAATCGAACTAGGAGGCAGCAATTGCTCTAAATTCTTGTTAAGTCTTAGTTTCCCGAGCCACGAAGTCCATCTGTGAAATGTTGGATTGTGCAACTTGAAGAATTTGGCTTTGGCATTATTGTGCTGACCGATCTTATCAGCGATTTTGCTCGTATAGCTGTCCGCGTAGAAGAGATGTTTCAGGGTCATAAGATGTCCTCAAGATCTGGTATGTGATCTGCTCATAGAAATATGAAGAGTGTGCTCACCGTCCATGGCGACGACGAAAGCATAGATGGTGAGTTCAGAGCTGGTGTGAGCATCCAAATTTGAACTATGATTTTCCGTGCGCTCTAGATGGTGAGTTCACCCAACTCAAGGCTCATAATATCACAGCATGCCGCAGCAACCCTTCTGATCCCAATGTAGTAAGCCTGCAGAACTCCCCTCATGAGAGTGGAGAATCTGAAGGCTAGTTCCAAGAGATTCGCTCCGTGTTGAAGTAGCAGCGAGTTCTATCTTGACTCCACAGATACGATCCCCTGCAGCGTGCTACCCCCTTAGGGGCCCCCCTCTGCAACTTTTTCATGAGAGAGAAAAAAAGAGGCCTGCGGGCCTGTACAGATAACCGGCTTGGCCCTCATCGATATATAAAGGAGTGGAGGAGATGTTGGAGAACCAAGGATGGTGAGCGCAGTCAGACTGCAGCTCGCGAGAAATATGGTTCTAATCCTTTATGGCTTCTAGTAGGCCAGCCACACTC
>CAZVKZ010000017.1:0-14918 GCA_964627775.1 uncultured Candidatus Bathyarchaeia archaeon
CTGAGACTCTTCGAGCCTGTAAAACCAATGCTCGCTGACACTGCTCCAGATCTTGAAACTGCACTAAGGACGCATCATGGAAGAACTGCCTTTGAATACAAACTTGACGGTGCCAGAGTCCAGATACACAAACAAAACGGGCACATTGAGATATTCAGCAGGAGACTCGCCAAGATCACACTAAGCCTGCCAGAGCTAGTAGAGCTGGCACGCAACAAGGTGAAAGCGAATGAAGCTATTCTAGAGGGCGAGGTTGTAGCCGTTGACAAAGCTGGGAGACCGATGCCATTCCAAGAGCTTATGCGACGGTTCAGAAGAATAGCCGATGTCCAAGAAGCCGTGAAGAGGGTCCCTGTGAGGCTCTATCTCTTCGACCTACTCTACCTAGAAGGTAGACCGATGCTTGAACTCCCGCAGAATCAACGACGACAAACCTTGGAAGAGTCGTGCCCACAAGAGCTGTTGACCCCCACACTCGTGACTGACAACGAAGAGGAGGCCAGAGTCTTCTTCAATAAAGCCATCAAAGAGGGCCATGAGGGCCTGATAGCAAAGTCACCCAGTGGCAAATATAGACCAGGCCGGAGAGGAAAAGAATGGCTCAAGATAAAACCTGCAGAGACGCTTGACACGGTGATACTTGCTGCAGACTGGGGATCAGGCAGGAGACACAACTGGTTGAGCAACTATCATCTCGCCGTCAGAGACGCAGGAACGAATGAGTTTCTCGTGATAGGCAAGACATTCAAAGGACTAACGGATGATGAGTTTGAGTACATGACCTCCCGCCTGAGAGGCCTTAAGACAGATGAGATCGGGAACACGTTCTATGTCAGACCTGAGATCGTCGTTGAAGTAGCGTTTGATGAGGTCCAGATGAGTCCACACTACAGGTCAGGCTACGCTCTGAGATTTGCGAGAATAATCCGTATAAGGGAGGACAAGTCGCCCAACGATGCTGATACACTGGACAGAGTCAGGGAGATCTACGAAGCTATGTTCAGAAGAAAGGCCAGACCAAGCAGCGCAGCATAGAGAGGTGTGAAGATTGCGCATCGCCATCCTCTTCAGCGGTGGAAAAGACAGCTGCTACGCAATCATGAAAGCCAGAGAACAGCAACTGGATGTGAGACTCCTCTTAACACTAAACCCCAGAAGCAGCGAGTCCTGGCTCTTCCATCACCCCTGCGTACAATGGACGAGACTCCAAGCAGAGGCCATGGGCATACCCATCGCCATGTATGACGTGGAATCAGATGGTGAGGGTGAGAGGAACGAACTCGAAAAGCACTTGGCAGGCATCAAAGGTCAATTCAGCATAGAAGGGATCGCCGTTGGAGCGATCGCGAGCCAGTACCAAAAGAAGAGGATCGAAAAGACCGCGAGCCATCTTGGGCTTGAGTGCTTCACTCCGTTGTGGGGTCGAGAGCCGCTGGAGCTGCTTCGTGACCAGGTGAGGTCTGGACTCGACATAAGAGTAGTCGCGGTTGCGGCACTTGGTCTGGGTCAGAGATGGCTTGGGAGGAGCCTCGATCTCGATGCTGCTGAGGAATTGGGGGAGCTGAGAGCGAAGTATGGGGTCAACCCCTCTGGCGAAGGTGGGGAGTACGAGACCTTTGTTGTTGATTGCCCCTTATTCAGAAAAAGAATAGCCTTAACAGATTACCGTAAGGTCTGGCTGGGAGACGGAGGTTATCTCGAGATCGAGACAGCTGAACTCGTTAAGAAAGATTAGTACAACGACATCTATTCTATGGTTGCATGCCTTTTCCTCAGCTCGCCCTCGCCCTTTCCTAGCCGTTCAATAAGCTCCGCGATCAGGCTGTCGAAGAAGACCATCGCGCTTAGCTCGAATATCGTCCCCAACGGTGCCAGTGGCTCGTGAACTCCTGTCAGCTGGCGGAGGAAGTAGTCTCTTTCCCTGGCGATCTTTGTTCTGCCTCGAATCTGGACAACATGGTCAGATATCCTTGCTAGGTCGGAAGTGGGGTGGGAGGTGATCGCGATTATCTTGGCACCAACCTCTTTCCCAATCTCGGCAGCCGTCACGGCGAGTTTAGTCGTTCCTGAGCCCGATATCGCGATTATAAGGTCGCCTTTGCCTATCGCAGGCGTAATGGTCTCGCCCATGACGTAGACGTCAAAGTCCAGGTGCATCAGACGCATGGCAAAGGCTCTCCCTATCAGCCCGCTCCGGCCAACCCCGATGATTAGGATGCGCTTGTATCTCGCCCAGAGCATCATGTTGATCATGGCTTCAACTTGGCCGTGTGAGATCATGGCCAGAGTCTTATCGACACCTTTGATTATTTGGTGGGAAGCTTGGCTGAAGGTTTTGAGCGCCATTCTACTGATGAGCCTCCATCTATGACTCGATATTGGACTTTTTATGGTTACGGTTTGGTGTCAGATAGCCTTAGCTGCTTGGCCTCTTTCTCTGGCATACTGTAGTCTGAGGTGAGGAGGGATGCTATCTTCGCGGCCTTGACCCTTCCCAAGCCGCCCTTATGAATCAGTTCAGACTCTGTAGCCAAGAATATTTTGCGTGGAGTCCCAAAACGCTGGAGGAGTTGCTCTGCCAACCTTGTTCCCACGCCGGGCAGGCTTTGGACAAGGGCGACTTGGCCTTCCCGAGTCTTGTTGGACCTGGGTTTTCTAACAACAACCGGTGGACGTGTTCGAACCTCAGGCGGATTCTTAGCTAGAGTGCTTATGAGATCAGCTGTCTCTTCGGCGTTTCCTGTGAAGAAGACTCTCAGGCCGTACCCAAATGACAAGGCCACAAGAGCGCCCCAAAAGACCTTGGGATTATTCATCTCTTTGAGCGCAGAATGGAGGTCACCCTCGACCACGACTATGGGAAACCGGTAGGCCTGTCCCAATCGGTAGGCTTGGTCAAAGAGTCGCCCCGAGTAGAGTGATAACAGAAAGTCTCTCACGGCCTTTCTCTCAATGGCGTATCCTGATGTAACATAGTCACCTTCATCGAGCAATCTAAAATCTAAAGTGAGGCCGAGTTTCTTTAGGAGCACGGGGACTTGGGATCGCTCCCTTTCATCCACTATCACTCTCACCATTTCCTTCTCATCTCGTCAGGGTAGGATCTGACTACTGTTCTGGGCCGAACGTCTTCTGCAGCTAGGCCTCTCTGGTTGAGGAGAAGACCGTTTCGGCGTCCACGATCTGTTATATATGGGTACCGAGAGATTACCCTTGCGCAGGATCGTCCTACTTTGCGAAGTTTCTGACCAGTCTCAACCTTGATTGAAAAACTTCATCCATTATATCTCGTGCTTTGGCTTCCTTTCCCTTGAGTGGAGGCTCCGCCTTTTCCACCTCAATCTCATAGGAATTGTCGTTCTCAATTAGGAATGTGACCGTGAGCAGCTGCCTACCGAAGTTGGAAAGCTCGGCCCATTTGGACTCAAGCTGAGCAAGCTGCTCTCTCATCACCGGGTCCATGTCCTTTGACTCCTCGAGCTGCGTGTAGAATATTCCAGTCTTTCTCGGCTTCATGTGAACTAAGACGTACTGGATGAGTTCCTCAAGTCGACTAATCGTCGAAAGCAAGACAAGGAAATCTCTTATCTTTTCCTCCATCGGCCGGGCCGATGCACCCTTCAGGAGAGATACTCGGCTTGAGCCTTGTGGGCGAACGCTCTTGATGTTGAGGTAGCCATCGAAAGTGAAACCTTCACGCGAGTGCTGTTCAGCGTACTTGAGGATCTTCTCTTTCAAAGCTGAATTGTTCAACACCTCTTCCGTGAAGGCAAACTCAACCTCCCCCTCCGAGCCTTCAGAGGCGAGGCTTGATGCTGCCAAGATCTTATCTGCGAAACTGGATTTGTCAAACTTTTCCAATCAAGCATCACGCTCTTGAAAAGCCGCGAGTTGGCATAGAGAACTTTCCTGCTGCAATATGGCCAACGAATCCCAGGATGATGAGAGACATAGTCAAATAGACGGATGTCTTAAGAATTTCGCAGCCTCTTATACCGAACAGACCTCTTCACAGCACTTATCCTCCAAGCCAATTCACCCGATGCCCCCAAGGCTTACATCGTCTACATTCTTCTCGCAGATTCCCGTCAGCATACAGTATCCGGCCGATTCGAAAGAGATAAAGAAAGGGTCGTCAGAAGCCGCATCTATGAAACTGAGAAAGAATCCGTGGCCTGCTCTATTTCCCTGTCCCGTAGTTCTCGTGACCTGTGTAGACGCCAACCAGAAGCCCAACATCATAACCCTAGCATGGGCAGGAGTGGCCTGTTCTGACCCCCCAACATTGGGCATCAGCATACGACCCCACAGATACTCATACAAGCTAATCGTGAATTCCAAGGAGTTTGTGGCGAACATCCCAACCACAGAGATCTTGAAGGAATCAGATCTTTGTGGAGCAGTCTCGGGAAGAGATGTTGACAAGTTCTCTGAAACTGGACTCACACCAGAGCCAGCAGAAATAGTCAAGCCCCCACTCATAGCTGAGTGCCCTGTCAACATCGAATGTGTGGTAAAAGAAAGGATTCCACTCGGCGTTCATGATCTCTTTCTTGGAGAGGTTGTGCGAGTCCATGTGGAAGAGAAGATCGTCGATGAGAAAGAGAGGATAGACTTCGCCAAAATCTCTCCCTTCGTCTATAATCAGGGCGAGTACTGGAGCCTTCACAAGAAGATTGGTCTACACGGATTCGCAAAACAGGGATAATGAAACAAGGAGGCTATGTAACGGCGGGGACATAGTCGACATGTGTTTGGGCGCGTAGTTCCGAATGGAGAAGCCTTTCTGGATGGTTTGCATAACCCACATGTTCGTGGAATTATATTTGCTCACTCAGGTTGCTCTAATACCCGTTTTCATGCGAGAGTTTGGGCTGAGCCTTTTCGAGGCCTCCTTGGTGGCATCTATGCCAAGCTTCCTCCAGCTCCTGTTACATATTCCCATCGGCTTCCTCGTTGATCGATTCAAAGTGAAACATTTCCTGTTTGCCAGTATGCTGATAGAGGGGGCTTCGGCGCTCCTGCTGAGTCAGACAAACAGTTTCTGGATGGTGGTGCTCGGGGCCTCAGTGATGCGGATCTCCTCGCCCATCTATCATATCTCAGGACTTAGCCAGATAAGCGGACTGGGCCTAGAGAAGATGAGCAGGCTAATGGGGTTCCACAACACCCTCGGCTACTTGGGCTCAGGTATCGGGGTGGTCACGCTTGCAATTTTCCTCTCGACCTTGGGCTGGCGATGGATCTACCTATTCTGGCCAATACCGATCATGGCGTGGGGATTAATCATGCTGGGTTCTCCACAACTTGGAGTGAGAACATCTGAGAAGAGAGATGTCGCGGATAAAGGCTCACTATCCAATCTGCCGCTTGTCTTCTCCGCGGTCTTTCTGATTTTTCTTGGGGCGGTAAGTCTCAAAGAGGTCAGCGCCAACGCAATCTCAACCTACATGACCACCTATCTTGTAAACACGAAGGGACTTCCAAATGCTACAGCCACGTTTATCTTTGGACTAGGTCCTCTCATGGGGATCATCGGCTCACTAAGCGGCGGCTATTTCGGAGGAAGGATGGGCGCAAAGAAGGTGCTCAGCTTGGCGATACTTGGCTGTATGTTATCGCTCTCTATTTTGGCGCTATCATCGCAACTCTATCTCATAATGCTCATCTATCTCCTGTATACGATTCTGAGCAGCAGCACATACGTGACTAAGAACACAATAGCAGCTAACATGGCACCATCAATGGTGAGAGGTCTCAGTTTTAGTACTCTTTTCTTCATAGAAGGGTTGATGGCAGCGATTACGCCTGCTGCAGCGGCTTTGATCGTAGGGTCGTTTGATATATGGATCGTTTTCCCCATCAGCCTGATCTTCCTGGGATGCAGCTTGATTGTGCTACAGCTCCTCCCCTATCCGAAGAGGATACGCCCGAGGCTTGAAGCGGGCTGGCCAGCGGGTCAGATGTCTGAATCTGCTGAACTGCCACCTGCTGGAGAGGAGCCTTCACATTATCCCAGACAGCTCTAGAGGCTCCAGAGAGTTGGCATCCTTATCCCCGTATCGAGACTGGGGATCGGGATCGAGAGTTGGACGTAGACTCCTGCTATCAGAATGGCAACAGCGATTAAGCTGATCGCGTAGTCTGATGGCTTCATCTTCAATATCACAAGGGACTCGCGACTCTTGACGGCACCGAAAGCTCTCGACTCCAGAGCCTCGGCCAGCTCCATACTTCTCCTAATGGCTGACACTATCAGCGGTATGAGTATTGGAATGTACTTCTTAACCCTCACCAGAAGGTTACCTCTATCCAGCTCTAGGCCTCTGGATCGCTGGGCATCGATGATCGTCTGAGCCTCAAGCGCCATCGTCGGAACTAGTCTGACCGCGGTGGTGAATGTGAAGCTTAGCTCGTAAGGGAGCTTCGCCTTCTCAAGGACAAGGCCTAGGTCATCTGGGGAAGTCGTCATGAAGAAGAGTGAGAAAGCTGACACGAGCACGAGGAACCTCAAGGTCATTGTGAGGGAGAAAACAAGTGTTGAGCCTGTTAGGAAGTTCATGATGAATATCAGCGCTGCTAGGGCCGCGCCGCCTTTCACTGAGTTTAGCCAGCGCCTCACGGATTTGGAGATGTAGACCAGCGGCAACTGACCGATAAGAAGAAGGAGTAAGATCATGATGTTCATGAAGATGAGTGATAGTGTGAATATGGTGAGGGCTATGAGGAACTTCGGCCTTGGATCCATTCTGTGGATCGGCGTTGTCCTGTAGGTGAACCTGAACCCTTCAAAGATCCTGAGGGACAACCTTCCCCATCATCTCCTCAAGAATCGCCTTTGCCCGATAGATGTCCAACACCTTAGGGTCGAAGTTCAAATCTCTCAGGCTCCACATGAGCTTTCCAATCTGTGGGGTGGTCAGCGAAGCTCTCTCTATAAGCTCGCTATCAGAGAGGATCCTATCGTAGGAGTCGTCGGCTATTATCGACCCTTTTGAAAGCAGAATGATCCTCGGTCTGCATTCAACAATAAACTCAACATCATGGGTCACGATGACAACTGTTCTGCCTTGGGAGTTCATCTGGACGATGAAGTTTCTGAGTTTATCCTTCTGCTGGTAGTCCTGCCCAATCGTAGGCTCATCAAGAATTACATGTTTGGGATCAGAGACCAAGATCGATGCTAGGGCAACCCTCTTCCTCTCCCCGCCGCTCAGCATGAATGGTGAGGATTCAGTGTAGGACGAAAGATCGAGAGTCTCAAGAATGAAGTTCACTCTCTTCCTGATGGTCTCCTCCGGATAGCCGAAGTTCCTCATCGAAAAGGCGACCTCCTGAGAAACGGTCTCGGAGAAGAGCTGGTGATCAGGATTCTGAAAAACAAGTCCAACGTTCCTTGAGAGGCGTGCTACCGAGGAATCCCTGGTGGAGACCCCGTCCACAACCACCTCGCCCTTGGTTGGCTTTAGTAGGCCGTTGAAGTGTTTTACAAGAGTTGTTTTTCCCGCGCCGTTCTCGCCCATTATGGCTACGAACTCTCCATCAGATATCTTCAGATCGATGTTGTGAAGGACCTCCTTGCTGTCGTAGCTGAAGTGAAGGTTGCTGACCTCAATCATCCTCAAGGCGCCTCCTTATCTGCCGTGAGGCCTCTTCAACCGTCACTGGGATGCCGCCCAGGTCAAACCCATCTTGCCTCAGGAGACTGAATAGCATAGGTACCTTGGGTATCCCAACCCCGAGGAGCCGGGCTTCTTCACCAAAGACCCTCGAAGGCGGGCCCTCCAGGACTATTCTGCCCTCATCCATGATCAGGATCCGGCTGGCGTACCTTGATACGACATCGAGCCTGTGCTCAATGAGGACTATTGTTATGCCAAGCTCACTTCCCAGATTGGCGATGGCATCAAGTATGTGGACCGCGGAGAGAGGATCAAGGAACGATGTAGGTTCATCGAGAACCATGACCTCCGGCTTCATCGCCAGTACAGCCGCTATCGCGGCGCGTTGCTGTTGGCCTCCTGAGAGCTCATACGGTGCAGCTTGACGAATATCCTCTATCCCCGTTGTCTTGAGAGCCCAGTCGACTCGTCTGCGGGTCTCCTCCCTCGGGAGCCCCAGATTCTCCGGGCCAAAGGCAACATCACGTTCTATCGAGAGAGAGAAGAGCTGGTTCTCCGGGTTCTGGAAGACGAAGCCTACTTTCCTTGAAAGCTCACTTGTGGTAGACCTGGAGACGTCTGTATCAAGGACAGATATGGTGCCGGACATCTCACCCTTATAGAAGCTCGGTATGAGTGCATTCAAGCAGCGGGCGAAGGTAGTCTTGCCGCAGCCACTGGGGCCTGTAACCACAACGAACTCCCCTCTCTCTATGGAGACGTTCAGATTCTCGATCGCGGGCTTATTCGAGCCTGTATAGGTGAAGGTTAGGTTGCGTGCAGTGATTATCGCCAGCTGGGCATCACCACCGAGGCCTCCCTGAGGTTACAGTCTAACCTGACCACATCCGCCGGGGATCATTCACTCTGATTCTTTTCGGTACGAGCTTTTCTTGTCAAGTCTTTGAGCATATCGGAAAATCTCCTCAGGGCATGTTCGAGCTCCCCAGACCCATTCACGCCCGCAGCGAGGGAGTGACCCCCTCCTGTCCCGTGGATATAGTCGCCCAAAGGTTTTGCAAGATCCCTTCCAAGGTGTATTCCTGACTGTTCGTAGAATTCCTTTGTTGATCGTAGGCTCAATTTCAGCTGGTGTTCATCCTCACTGCCCACTGCCGCAAGGTCAGCCCCAAGCCATATCAGGGCTCTCGCCGCTGACGCTTGGTGGGAACCCACCTCTGAGAGTGCAACGATCCATCCTCCAAGCCTAAGAATTCTTAATCTCTGGGCGGCCTTGAGTCGCGCTATCCTCTCTGAATCGACCATCTGCACCTTAAGCATTTGGTAGAGTTCTTCAACCCTAGCGCCTTGCCGGATCAGTTCAGCCACTCTCAAGAGGGTCTCGGAGGTGGCGAGTCTGAGGTACCCGGTCTCGTAGAGGATCCCCACAAGCAGGACTACTGCCTCTTGCCTCCTGGGTCTCAATCTCAGCTGCCTGTAAAACTCATAGATTATCTCGCAAGTTGAAGGGAAGGCCTCATCACAGAATTTGAGATCGGCAAATCCCTCCATTGATCGATGTGGATAGTGGTGATCGACGACCACAACTTGCTTGTCAAAGTTCTCGATGGTGCTCGCGAGCGATCCCAGTTGCTGCAGATTGTTCGTGTCTACTGTGAATACTGCATCAATGTTTTCAAGGATAGGTTCTGACTCGGTGTACACTCTGAATCTGGCGATGATCTTTTCGGAGAATTTGTTTACACCTTCAGGCGTTCCTATGACTACTGAGAGCTTAGGATTCAACGTTCTGAGCAGCCGCCTCAGCGCCACCGCTGAGCACAGAGCATCTGGGTCAGCATTCCTATGGGTGAGAATAGCGATCTTTCTCGCCTTTTGAGCGATTGATCGAACCTTGGAGAAGTCACGCAACAAAAGCTACCCAGCCTCTTACTCAACCGCTCAAACTGTAGAATACATGAAGGCTCTCTTCCCGGTTTGGAATGGCTATATCAGAGTATGAGATTGATCAACTGCAAAGAAAAATCTGTGAAACAGCTTCCTCGACTGTTTCGCAAATCTGTCCTATTCTTTCCTGTCGGCGATCTCGCTCTCGGTTACATTCTCGGCTCAGGCCCAACTCCTTCTGATCACACGGAGGCCGACGGGGCGCCGAGTCTCTCCTGAAGTTTCTGCTGTAACTCCTTGAGCCTTGTTCTAGTCCTTTCCTCCTGCTTACCTAGGACTGTTACGCGAGTATCTGTGAGTTCACCTCTCTCCTTGAACTCAGCCAGAAGCTTCTGCCTGTCGCTTTTGACGAGAATACTTCCGAGGCTCTTGTAGATTGGGGTCTCATCGGTTGCCTTCTCCAGCTCCGCCATCGCTTTCTCAAGCTCTGTCTTCTCAAGCTCGAGCTGCTGCTTCTGAGTGAGGACTGCTTGCAGCGTTTGTTGGAGTTGTTGAAGCCTCACAAGTTGCTCTCTCACTTCAGGCGAGATTTCTGTTCCTTTCTCCAATGATCTGCCATCTCTGTTCTGTTTGGTTACGCCTTGTATGCGGATGTTGAATATGAATCTAACGCGTTATGTCGTATTCATCTAGTTTATCGGTCTTGGGCTGCGTGAGAATCTGTTCAGTCATCGCTTCTTTTTCTTGCTCTTCTTCTTGGCCTTTGGCAAAACGTTCACCTCCGAACTCAAGTTGATCGAGATCTGAGGCTTCTCTCAATTCATTCACATACCTCATATATAGAACGTTCGTCTCAGCCAGATCAAGCGATCTGATTGCTGATCACCGACTTTTTTGATCCTTAGAAGTTCGTCTGGGCAGGAAATTCACGAGAGCTCCCACTGTGAACAAGACGACGGCGAGCATGAAGAGGACGAAAATTCTGTAGAAGACAAGACGTGAAGTCACCGGCTCTTGTAGTGTAAGATAAAGCTGGTAGGTTGCAAATAGCCAGATCATGTTTGAGAGAAGATGAAGAATAATTGATGATCTTCTTGACAGTCCGCAAATCACGAGACCATCTATGACGAGGAGCATACCCAAAAGGTTCGGGACAGCAACCTGGCCGCTGTAAAGAGGGAGATCAGGAGAGCTTGTCTTTCCTTGAATGAATAGAAGCTCATTGATGTTGTTAGCTGCATACATCATCAGGAAAACACCAATCACAACCAGAGCAGTGCCGATGGAGAATCTCAAACTCAATTCTCGAAGCAGCACCTCAAAAGATATTCAAGTAAGATTTTCTGCCTGATCATGGAAACAGTGGCCTGTCTATTGTCTGGGAGTCTTGTCAAGGTCGCTGGCTATCCTCTTCCAAGCCGACACAGTCCGGAGGTTGGAATTCAGTACTGCCCTCAAAGAAGGAATATCGTCAGCTTGTATCCGCAGCACTAATTTCCTCCCTTGTTTCCCCACTTTCACTAAAGCCTTAGCGTTGGGCGGATTCTTTTCATTGACGATCATAGCCCTGCATATCGCGTCAAGACTGGAACTCGATTTGAAGGAGATGGCGATGTCGGCCTCTATCGTTTTTTCAGAGCGTCTCACGTGGTGTTACCATCGCAACGTCTTTACGTAGACAACAAATCCTTCCACGTTCCTTGTTGATAGATTGATCGGCGCGAGCCGTAAGCCTCCATATGGATCTCGAGATATATCCAGCGAGTGCGTGCAGGGGGCTTTTTCATTATCAACAAGTTGCAGCTCCAGGAAATCTGAGAGAGCCTCACCCAGGCGTGTAGCTGCATCTGTGTTAGCGGTTATGCACTCCGCCCTTGCTGCGCGACGTCTTTTACTTGTTGACGTGAACCTTACGTTACGCAGGATTATTGATGGGGGGATTCTCCTGAGATGATCATCTTCAAGCTTCATCAGCTCCAGTCTCCTGGGCCCGCCGAATCCTCTGTAGACAATGATTAGGCGGCTTGATTGTGAGGCTGCGAGTTTGTCCGTCAGCTGGGGTAGACTTAGCTTACCTCTAACCAGTCTGTAAGCCTGGGGGAGGGAGCTCGCAAGCTCCTTGCATAGTCTCCTTGTGCTTTGAGTAGGGTTCCGCCCGGTGGTTACGGCTATCACTGGGCCTCTTCCTTCGGAGGCTCCTTGGCAGTCTTCTTTCTGCGGGGCTTCCGTTTTGGCTTTCTTGGTTCTTCTTCTGCTCTCTCGGAGATCGCCGGTTCAGCCGGTGCCTTTGATGCTGGCGATAATATTCTGCCTGTTGCGGATCTCTCAGCTACATCCCCGACCTTCGTGAAGGGTGTGTAGGCGCCTCCTGTGAATTGGTATCCGCACCTTCTGCATTCCCAGATTCCCACGCTGAGGCGTCTGGCGGCTCTGATCTGGCATCTTGGGCATTCATGTGGCCGTCGCATCTGGGTTAGGACTTCTATATACCTTCTTCTGGGGGCTGTTCCGTATCTTGTCGCCAAGCCACCTCCGAGGCCGGCCTTTCGCATCCTTGGCATCTATTTTGCAGCCTCCATGATCAGGGTTCGCAGCTCTCTCGACTTCTGAATGGCAGCATCAACTGCTGACTTGATCTCGTCTATGTCCAGCTCTCCCTTTCCACCCTTTTGCATGGCACATACGCAGTCGTCTTTGTCTATGCCCACTGTCAATCTTGTGGTCATGGAGTCCTCCTCTTTTATCGACGGGTCTACCATCAGCGTCTTCCCAACCTTTGCGAATGTTACAGCCACTGGATAGTTGTTCATCGGCAACGGCTGGTGAGTGTCTTCTAGGATTACCTCGCCATCCTTGATCTCATATTCGGGCATCTTGCTTGTCAGGAGAGCTGCCAAGGCGGCATATTCTGAGGCATCTATCAGGTTGCCATCATGATCGAGTACGTTTATGTCCACGAATACTATGAAGACTTTCTTTCTAGGTTCAAGGCACAGCCTCTCGACGCCTATTGCCTTGGACTCTCTCAGGTTCCTATCAACGATCCTTGCGAGCTCTATAGCGTTCTCACCTGGCGGCCCCAATTCGAAGGTCGGGTAGGCCAGAGGTGTAAGCTCAGCGTTGACCGTCAGCACGCCCTCATTTGGCGTGTCTGGGAAGGGCTCTCCAAGTTCTAGCTTGATTCCGACCATGACCTTAGTCTTTCCCAGTGTGACTTGTGCGGATCCGTTCGCTTTTTCTATTATCCCGGTCTCGATCTTCATCTCCCTATAGTCTGACGGACTTCGGCCGTCGATTCGCTTGTTCTTCGCAGCCTGTTCGAGTATCGAGTTTCTCTCAAGTGTCGCTATAGGTGAGGTTTGAGGGGTTGTTGACATTACGTATTCTCCTCCTTGGGTTTCTGTTTTTCCTCTGCGTCTGTCGTAGTTGGGTATTTCTGTTTGAGCGCCTCAACCTGGAGGTCTCGGATCTTTCTGCACGCGTCGATCGCCATCTCGAAGGCTTTCTCAAACTCTTCTCTGCTGAGTTTCCCGTCCATCTGCAGCAGAGTCACAGAGTTGAGGTTGGGCATCAAGGCCACCGGCATGTCTGCTTCACCCAGCTTGTCTTCCAGGTCGAAGAGGTCGATGATGATCTGCCCTCCGACCTTGCCGGCTGAGCAGGACGAGACAAGCTCCTTCATGGAGATGCCGGCGTCGGCGAGGGCCAAAGAGGCCGCTATTATCCCGGCACATCTTGTTCCGCCATCGGATTGGAGTACTTCTATGAATACGTCGATTACTGTCCTTGGGTAGTACTCGGAGATCACGGCCGGCTCGAGAGCCTCTCTGATTACTTTGGAGATCTCTATCTCACGCCGTGACGGTGCAGGGTTCTTTCTCTCCTCGGTTGAGAAGGGGGCCATACGATATCTGCATCTGATGACTGCTCTGTCTGGCAGGGCCATGTGTTTAGGGTGTGCTTCTCTGGGTCCGTAGACTCCGGCGACGATCTTGTTCTTTCCCTGCTCTATGTATGCTGAACCGTCAGCATTGTCCAGCATTCCAACTTGAAGTTTGATGGGTCTAAGCTCTTCAGGCCTTCTACCGTCCAGTCTCAGGCCGTTCTCATCTATCAGCTTCTCAGGAAGCGCTTTCGACAACTTTTCCACCTTTGAGCTCTCTTTTGATCATCTCGAATACTCTGTCTGTCAATCCAGACGTGTGAGCCTCGCGTTCAATCATCTTGACTACCTCAATCGCAACCCTCTCATTCTCCGGGGAATCGCATGTGACCAAGACTATCCCGTTCTGTCCCACTGCGAATGAGCATGAGGTCTCCTTCTTGAGCAGATTGATCATCGAGCCCTCCTTGCCAATCAGTCTAGGAATCTTTGATGGCGAGATTCTTATCATCTTCCCGTGGGTAACCTTACCCAGCCCCCTCTCCCGCGCAGTAAGCAGCGGATCTCTTGTGCGATCAAATGCGATTATCTCGGCTTTGACCAGATCTCCAACACCAAACATCCTCTCAGCCTCTCCCCTCGGGGCGTGCCGCCTGCCCATCACCTCCGACACTGGAAGAAGTGCTGGGTATGGGGAGTTTATATCGACAGTCCAGCCTGACATGCCGACGTCAGTTATCTTGCCTATCACAAGATCTCCGACGAATGGTATGTAGCAGTGTTTTATGGGGACTACGGAGAGGTGGTTGGCCCTGTAGTCGAAAATCCCAAGCATCGAGGAATACAGCTTGTCACCGCTTCTGAAAGCGTTCAGTTCTGGGTAGTAATCACCCTGGGCGAGCAATTGACCTGGCGTAACAACTTCCTTCTTCTGGACATACATTGTCATGGGTGATACCACTCACGTAATTTCTGTAAATCTTCAATCTGTGATTCTTTAATTTCATATTCGGACCTGTTAAATAAATAGGGGCTATCAAACCGGGTATTTGATGTCGCTGGTTTGTTCTGCAGCGGGGATGCCGTCTGCCCCTTTTTGATTTGACAGGCTCAGGTTAGTTTACAGTCTGCCTTACTAAATCTTTCTGTAATTCGGTTGCCGTTCACGTGCTGCAACATTGAAACTGTACCTTGGGGCTGTCCTGCCAGTAAAGCCCACTAGTATAGATGGTCTTGCGATGTTGACCAAAATTTTGCCGGCGATGGTTGGCTGTTTGATAACTGCCGATGTGGACTCAAGAATATAAGCAAGGCAGAACAATCGTAAGTCGGTCAACTCGTCTTGGAGAAAGAGAAAGCAGACGACGCAAGCGAAGTGATGGAGAGAATACTTAGGGAGCTGGAAGATCTGAGGAGAGATGTCGCCAGAATCGAGAAGATGATGAAGCAAGGCAGAAGCTAGATCGGCATATCCCTTTACTTAACCACCTTTGACTGCACCGTGCCCTGCGTCAGTTTTCCAAGCT
>CAZVKZ010000018.1:0-14832 GCA_964627775.1 uncultured Candidatus Bathyarchaeia archaeon
GAAGCTCCAACCAGCAGTGTGTCGGCAGGGTAGAAGGGTATGCTCAAGAGCGATGTTGCAACGCCACCTGCGAGGAAGACCAGCAACAAGTTCCTGCCGTTTACTGCGTTCTCCAAAGTGTTGCCGAAGACGAATAGGAATAACATATTGCCCAAGAGGTGGAGGGGTGTGGCGTGAACGAGAAGAGTTGTTGCTGGGGTCCAGATCCTCCCTGCGAAGAAACCCTCAGTACTGAAAGCGATTAGTGCAACTACCTGAGCGTCGGCTCCCCAGACGAAAAGGCTGACCAATACACAAAGGAGAATTACAATGTTAGTCTGACTCATGTTCCGCTCATTCTGTGCGTCAAGTATTTGATAGTCGTAAGGGCAAATACTACCGCTAGAATTGTTAGTGCCGCCATCACGCTCAGAAGCCGAAAGACAAGTCTTGACAAAGCGACTACTGTTAACAACAGCAGCATCACTATGACATATGACCACAGACGGTAAGCCGAATCGTTTCGCCGCCGAGCTAAAAGCTCCGGCGTAAATAGTAGAATCGCCACGAGAATGATTAGCGCTAGCTCCCCAGCACCTATCATAGGATTCTACTCGATCCATCTTATGCGCTGGACTGTCTAGAAGGGGCTAATACCGTAAGCTTGAATATGTCACATTCCTTAAGAGACGCGCCAAAACTTCTCTTTAAATCGTGACTGGTTTATGTTAAGGATTATTCTGACCTTCCTCTTCTCCTCTTGTCGATTGCCCTCCATAGTACCGGTCGGTGAATATGCAGTATGCATCAACCGGCCCAGATGTTGGCGGTACAGTCAGCTCCTCTTTGATCCGACATGATCCACATTGAATCACCGCTGCACCCGAGCCGCTCTTCATGACAACTTTGACGGATTCTTCGCCACATGCTGGACATGTGAATACTGTAGGTAGCCTCTTCTTGACTATCTTCACTACTCTTCGTCTTCTTCTGCCCATCTGTGTTCCTAAACCTCTGAGGTTTGAAGCTGAGACCTCTTAAGCCAGATGTCTGTCACTTCTGTTATTATACTTGTTGCCCTATCATTGTTCCCGCATTCAGCCACCAGTCGCAAGAGATTAGTTGATTCTCCCCTGACCTTCATTTTTGACTCAATATATACAACATGCCAGTGTTCGGTATTCTCCCTTCTGTTTAAAGATTAACGAGTATGTGTCTAGTCGCCTGATCTTCAGTTCAGCTAATCGGAGAGGGGCATGACATTCTCCCCGAACCCTTTGGAAGTGTTGAGTTTGTTGTTTGTTCCCCACTTAGAGTGATCGGCACCTTGTGAAGGTGACAAATTAGTTAAACCTAAGTCGGTTGCCTGCATGAATTTGTTTAGGGAGAAACAATTGCTGCGATTGGAGCCAACCCTCTTAAGAGTAAGTGATCCCGCTGGTGCTATAGGCCGTCTTGAAACTTTCCTCGGAGACTACGCTAAGGCAGCCTCAGTTAGGGGTGTTGTTTTGGGCATGTCAGGAGGACTCGATTCTAGCGTGGCAGCTGCCCTATGTGCGAGAGCTTTCCGTGACCGTAACGCGGTGCTTGGTCTATGTATGCCTGAGGCTGAGACTTACAATGCTAACAATATCCAGGACGCTGAACGCGTGGCTAAGACCTTCGACATCGACTTCAAGATAGTCGATATAACGTCGATTATTCGGGGCTACAGTAATCTCAGCGTATACGACCTAAAGAATAAAGTTGCCAACGGTAACCTTAAGGCGAGAGTGCGTGCATCGATCCTCTTCTACTATTCGAATATCCTCAATCGTCTCGTCGTCGGCACAACCGACAAGAGTGAGATGATGCTCGGATAGGATAGGCCTAGTCGACCTATCCCCGAAAACTTCACAAAATTCGGCGACGGGGCTTGCGACATAGAACCGCTGGCAGACTGCTATAAAACAACCGTGCGGCAACTCGCTACCAGCTTGGGCATTCCTAGGGAAATAGTAGCGAAGCCACCGTCACCGGATCTCTGGCCTGACCAGAAGGCGAGGAATGAACTTGGTGCTGATTATGATGTGCTTGACCTCATCCTTTGGGGCATCGAACACTGGTGGACAATTGATGAGATTGCTAAAGCGCTCCAGCTCTCCAACGACTTCGTCAAGAGTGTGTACGAAAGATGGCGCCTGACAGAACATAAAAGACGAACCCCCCTCGTGCCGAAGCTTCTTCTCAGGACCGTTGGCCATGACTTCCGGCTACCCTATAACCTCTGATTAGCCAAGGCCCCTCTAAAGTATGTCAATTAACTGAACGATCCATCAACGTCTTAACATAAATCAGTGAATTACACTCACGTTCGGCTGGAGCAACTAGACTCTTAAAATCCGTGTTAGTTGCCTTAAGGTGTGGTGACATCGATGAATGCCCTTGCTTTGACCCTCGCGCAGACCTCACCGAAGAATTGTGACAAAGCTCATAATCTACGTGTAATGAAGGAGATCTCATCTGAGGCCCGACGGAATGACTCCGACTTCCTTATCTTCCCTGAGTTGTGCCTTACTGGTTACGTATGCCGAGACCTCTTCTATCAGCTAGCCGAACCCCTCAATGGACCGTCTGTGAAAATCCTTTGTGATGTTGCGAAGGAAAACAGTTTGACTATGATCTTTGGTATGCCTGTGGAGGGCCAAGTAAAAGGTGTAATCTATAACTCTTCAGTAATGATCGATCAGAACGGGGATGTTGAGAATTACAATAAACTATACTTACCTACTCATTCGGTCTTCGAGGAGAAGATATACTTTCGCTCTGGCAACGAGATCAAATGCTTTGAAAACAAGAAGTGCAGATTTGGACTGACTATCTGTTATGACTTGTATTTTCCAGAAATCTACAGAGTACTAGCGCTTGAGGGTTCTGATGTTGTGATCTGCATCTCCGCATCACCATCCACGCGCCAAGAATACTTTGAGGCATTGACAAAAGCAAGGGCTATCGAAAATGGAACTTACCTTGTCTTCGTTAACCGTGTCGGCATCGAAGATGGATTACATTTTTGGGGAGGCAGCCAGGTTGTAAGCCCGAATGGTGAAGTCTTGGCGAAGGCCCCGTATTACGAGGAGAAAACAATCTCCGTAACGATTGATTTGGACGAACCAAGGAAGATCAGGGCGTTCATTCCAACAATCCGAGACCTCAGAACGGAGATCTTGGACACCCTGATACGACGCTCATATGAAATCTGAATTTTGTAATTTTTTCTGTATATTTCGCGTGAACAGTCGCATAGAATATACAATTTTTGTTCAAGGCGTAGGCTGATGCTGTTGAATTTGATACTCCGCGATAGCCAGCACTGAACATCAACTGTCACTGATAAATAGGCCTTGGAATACATTATTGTATGCATTAAGATGGGAAGTTCAAAGGATCGTACAACACCGCTTGAGTCTATCAAAGAATCAATTTTTGAGGCTCTTCAAGACAGAATATTGAAAATCCTGCTTGAAAACAGCAATATGACACGAAAACAGTTTGAGAGTTTTCTGATAGACTCCGTTTCTGAGAGTTCACTTCAAAGAGGAGACATCTCAAGAGAGAGGCCGAAGCTTAGGACTGACAGAGACTTCCTCAGCCGTGGATCATTTGACAGAACTCTAAGTCAGGCAAGAAGGAACGTAACAGAGGCCATATTCACAGTCCTCCTGCTAGGCTATACGGGTCTTCTTGAGACACCTCAACTGGAACCATTCACGGAGGTAGGGAACCGATTGAAAAATTACACTGAACTTAGAGGAGAAGGAAGTGGTGAAGAAAAGGGAATAGAAGATGATGTGGCCAGTGAGCTGGTTGAAATGTTGACAAACCTGATCATGCGAAAGGGTAAGATCTCTTCCAGTGAAGACACTACCTGAACACGTTAAAGAGTTGCACCCAAGGATCCGACGGATTTTACGTTATATCTCCACTCGAAAGATGAGCCTGACCTAGCGAGTACTCCTCTATCAACAAGTCTTGAGAGATAGGTTGAGATAGTGCTCAGGGGAACTTCTTCACCATAGACGGATCTGTATGTTTGTTGAACTTCTTTCGAAAGGAATGATTTATTGGAGAAGTTTGACATCACCAAGGAAAGGGTCTTCTCGAACCGGTTCTGAGCAGACCTATTGATGATCTTGTTACCTGGAAGATTCCCTTCCACTCCACCCATTAACTCGATGTAGTCAAGAACCTTCTCAACCTTCTCTCTTGTGACGCTTCCTTCAATGGCCATAGTGTGCCTTATCCCTTCTTTGTCATAGAACTCAACTTTGACACGATGCGCCGGCATACTAGGCACCTCCGTGATGACAGTTCACAAGTAAATTCAATATTTGTGAACATACTTATTTGTTTTGCCGTAAGAAGAGGGTGAGCTGTGAAGAAGGCTTAGCATTCCAGTGGAAAAATCAGGCTTCCATAGGAAAAATGGGGGTATGGCCAATGTTTCACAGATTGTGAACTAAATATGCAGTATTATTCTTAATCACCACGACTTGGTTAGAGATTTTGATATTGTTTACTACTATTCACAGACACGTGCCCCAGCATTTCCACTGGAGAAGAATAGAGAGGATTGAAACTCACTTAGACTACATGATTGTACTACTAGATACTATTCTTTTGACTAGAAAGCAATTATATCGAAAGGCTAGTGTTAACCTTCGGAGTATATTCAACATATAACAAAAAGTAACAAACAAAACACAGAGTATTTATTCCAGTGGAAAATGGGGGGTGAGTGGCCCCTCTACAGGTCGACTGTCTTAGCCGCCTCTTGTGCGGCAGCCAATCTCGCTATAGGAACCCTATATACTGAGCATGAGACGTAATCCAATCCGATCATACTGCAGAACCTGACCGACTCAGGATCACCTCCATGCTCCCCACAGATTCCAACCTTAAGATCTGGTCTAACTTTTCTACCATCTTCAATAGCTATCCGCATTAGCCTACCTACTCCATCTTTGTCCAATGTCTCAAATGGATTGTTCATCAATATGCCCTCGGCAAGGTATCTCGGCAGGAACTTGTTCTCAGCGTCCTCCCTGGAGAAAGAGAAGGTTCCCTGTGTTAGGTCATTCGTTCCGAACGAGAAGAACTCTGCAAACCCAGCTATTTTATCAGCTGTTAGACAACTTCGAACAACCTCTGTCATTGTTCCGAAACTATACTTGACTCGGACACCTTTTTCCTCCATGACTTCTCGGGTGACATTTTCCAGTTTCTGCCTGACGGCGTTAAGTTCTGAAGCGAGAGAGACTTGCGGAATCATTATTTCCGGCTTGACATCATATCCCTGCTTGATCAATTCAGCTACTGCCTCTATTATTGCTCGAGTCTGCATTTCATAAATTTCCGGATTTGTAATCCCAAGTCTGATTCCTCTGTGGCCCATCATTGGATTGACTTCGGCCAACCCCTTAACCTTCCTTAGGATATTTTCCTTCTCCCTAGTGTCCATGTTCTTCATCTTCATGTCCGCTATCTCGCGAAGTAGGCCTTCCATTGAGGGAAGAAATTCATGTAGCGGTGGATCGAGAAGGCGAACTGTTACAGGCAGACCATTCATTGCCTTGAAGATCTCTATGAAATCCTTTCTCTGAATCGGAAGTAACGTTGCCAAGGCTGCGTTTTTCTCTTCATCATCTTCAGCCAAGATCATCCTCTGGACTATTGGGAGCCTGTCTACTGCATTGAACATCCTTTCCGTTCTGCAGAGACCTATTCCTTCCGCGCCGAACTCTCTAGCTTTCTTCGCATCTTCCGGGGTGTCAGCGTTAGCTCTGACGCCCAGCTTTCGCCTTTCGTCAGCCCATTGGAGTACTTGGGTTAGCTCCTTTGGTAATTCAGGCTCAATAGTGGGAACGCTGCCAAGGTATACGGAGCCGGTGCTTCCGTCAACTGTTATTATGTCACCTTCCTTGACAGACTGTTCTCCGATGCTGAAGAGTTTAAGGTGACTGTCAATCTTAATTTGTTCGCAACCTGAAACGCAGGGTTTGCCCATTCCTCTTGCGACAACCGCGGCATGTGAGGTCTTTCCTCCCCTTGAGGTCAGTACTCCTTGGGCGGCGAAGAAGCCATGGATGTCCTCTGGTTTCGTTTCCTCCCTGACGAGAATCACTTTTTCCTCTCTCTCGCCGAGTTCCGCAGCGGTATCTGCATCAAATACCACCTTGCCAGATGCTGCGCCGGGTGAGGCAGCTAGTCCTGAAGCCACAGGTTTCGCTGCATATTTCGGATCAATAGTCTTATGGAGAAGTTGCTCGATTTGTTCCGGTCGGATTCTTAGGAGTGCCTCATTCTTTGCGATGATGCCGTCATTATACATATCGACAGATGTTTTGATAGTCGCGAGCGCGTTCATCTTTCCATTTCTAGTCTGGAGAAGGTAGAGTTTTCCTCTCTCTATCGTGAACTCGAAGTCTTGAATCTCTTTGTAGTGCTTTTCTAGGATCTCTCTGACCCTGCAGAGTTCTTCATAACTCTGTGGCAACTCCTTCCGCATTTCAATGATCGGCTTTGGCGTCCTTATACCGGCAACAACATCTTCTCCTTGAGCGTTCGTGAGGTATTCCCCGTAGAAGATGTTCTCGCCTGTCCCAGGGTCGCGTGTGAAGGCCACGCCTGTTGCTGAGTCTGTACCTCTATTGCCAAATACCATGGTTTGGACATTTACAGCTGTTCCGCTTGCCATATCTGGAGTTATCTTGTTGAACTTTCGGTAGTCGACGGCCCTTTTTCCCATCCATGAACGGAAGACGGCTTCAATGGCCATCTCTAGTTGCTTGTAAGGTTCATTCGGGAAGTCTTTGCCAGTCTCCTCTTTACATAATTGCTTGAATTCTTTGGTGATTTCTTTCAGTGCCGCAGGGGTGAGTTCCGTGTCATAATTCGCTTTGTATCTTTCCTTGTACTGCTCAAACTTCTCGTCAAATTTTTCCCCATCGGCCTGCATAGCTATTTTCGAGAAGAGCTGGATGAAACGCCGATAGCAGTCGTAAGAAAATCTTTCGTCTCTGGTCTGCTCAGCGAGTCCAGCCACAGTCTCGCTATTGAGTCCTAGGTTGAGAATAGTGTCCATCATTCCAGGCATCGAGAGGGCGGCTCCAGAGCGCACCGATACAAGTAGCGGATTCTTCGGGTCACCGAATCCCTTTCCAACCTTATTCTCGATGGTGGTGACATGTTGTCTTACCTCGTCCATCAAATCCTTCGGTAATTTCTCGCCCCCTCTGTAATACTCAAGACAGACCTCGGTTGTGATGACAAAACCGGGTGGAACGGGCAGTCCTATCCTCGTCATCTCACAAAGTCCTGCGCCTTTCCCACCCAGCAACTTCTTATTCTTGCCATCACCCTGCTCGAAATCATAGATTCTCATTTTCAATCACATTCTCTGTAACTAGGTTCGGTCTAGCCTGAACAGCCCAATATTTAATCAGTTCCGAAGTTGTGGCTTGGACAATGTAGGCGGCAAATATTTAGTTTTTCGCTGTGTTCTATTCGGTTTGATGTACAGAAATTCTTAATATCAATGTAGAGAAGTTGCCAGTGGTGTCTCGTGGTGGGGTGGTTTTGCCTAGTTCTGAGGCTCTCGAAGGCATCTTTGAAAAGTTCTTGTCAGGAAGCAAGATCTTTTCAAACCGGGAAGTCCTCAGGCATGATTACGTTCCCAAAGATCTTCCTCACCGACACAACGAGGTCCACCGCTTGGGCAAGATACTGGCCCCAGCTTTAACCCTTTGCAAGATCTCCAATATTTTCATATATGGAAAAACAGGAACCGGCAAGACCGCTGTTGTGCAGCATGTTCTTGATAGTCTGCGAAACAAGGCGAATGAATTAGGTGCCAAACTAAGGCTATCATACGTCAATTGTAGACTCTCAGGAACTAACTACAGAGTGCTGGCGGAGATATGTCGTTCCATCAGCATTCAAGTTCCCTTCACCGGCTTGGCGGTCGGCGAACTCTTCGACAGGTTTAGGGAAGGTGTTGATCGATCAGGATTCTGTCTTCTGATAATTCTTGACGAAATAGACACACTCGTCAAGCACCGTGAGGAGAGCAGTTTACTATACGAGTTAACTAGAATCAATGAAACTCTACACGGTTGCTGGGTAGGCCTCGTAGGTGTATCTAACGACCTGCACTTCAAGGAGTTTCTCGATCCGAGAGTTCTTAGCTGTCTGGGGGAAGAGGAGGTTATATTCAAACCATACTTGGCTGACGAGCTCCATAATATTCTGAATGCCAGAGCCAAGATAGCGTTCCACGAAGGACACCTCAAAGAGTCTGCGATTAGACTTTGCGCAGCGATCGCTGCTGGTGAGCACGGAGACGCCCGGAGGGCACTGGACCTACTGCGTGTTGCAGGTGAACTTGCAGAGCGAAGCGGTGTTGAGGAGGTAACGGAGGAGCATGTTAGGGCCGCACAAGACAAGGTTGAACACGACAGAACAACTGAGGTCTTAACCTCGCTTCCTTTACACTTGAAGCTCGTTCTGCTTAGCATCTTTCTATTCAGCAACTATTCACAGAACGATGCAGTAACAGGGGATGTCTACGCCATCTACCAGGAACTATGTCGAGAGATCAAAATCGATCCACTAACTCAAAGGCGAGTCAGCGGACTCGTAAGTGAGCTTGACATTATGGGAATACTCAATGCGAGAGTCGTTAACTTTGGGAGATATGGAAGGACAAAGAAAGTGAGGTTGGGTGTTACAGAGAGAGCAGTTATTGAGGCCTTATCTGAAGATGGTTTAGTCAATCCTCTATTCCGGTACGTGCCCCATTCCCTTAGAAGGCCTACTGGCTCATTGAGATAGTGGCTTCGCCACCTGCAAAGTCGATAAGGTTCATATTCATGGTCTGAAGGTTCAGGATGGGCATGATGCCCGGTGTGGGTTCCACTCCCATTCTTCTTTGGTACTCAGTTTGATCTTGCCAAGCACCACAGTTCACTACGATAGTGCCTTTGTATGTTGAGTTTCTAGCAACATGAATATGGCCAGCTTGGAAGACATCTGGTACCTGGTCGATTACGAGTCGATCTCTATTCTCGGGCGCTAGTGAGGTCCTAGCTCCGTATTCGGGCGCCAGATGTCTGCACTTGAGCAGATACTCCATAGCCTTCTCTGGCGTTCTCATACTGAGGTTCGGCACTCTCGCTATCACGTCGTCCAAGCTCCTACCGTGATACATCAAAAAATGGATGCCGTGCAGCTTTATCTCAGATGGGTTCCCAAGGCTTCGTACATTTCTCGCCTCATAGACTGGTTCTGCGAACTCCTTAGGTATTGCTGGTTGAGGTAGTGCTTGTCTTACAGCGTCATGGTTGCCTGGGATGATTACGACCTCTATGTAATCCGGTATCTGTTCGATATATTGCGCCACTAATCTGTATTGTTGGTAAATGTCAGCAATAGCCAGGTCTTCTTGCTGGCGAGGGTAGACGCCTATACCATCAACAAGATCTCCTGCTATTAACACGTACTTTGTACTGAGCGCGGTGTCTGTCTGCTTCTGGCTTCCAACTTTTCCGTTGAGCCACATGATGAGTCTTTCAAAGGGTTCTGTGCGAAACGTTTTGCTGCCCACATGGATATCTGATAGCAGTACGACATTTAGTGGATGATCGGCTCTAGCCGGTTTTCTTTCAGGAACGTCTGGCAGAACTATTTGTTCTGCTATGAGGAGATCACTCTTACCGCGTACAGCCTCTACCCCGATTACTTGGTCCATGAGGACGCTTCGCGCGGTTTCAAAGAGTTCACGACTCTTCTGCGGGACTACTAGCAATGTGGCTGAGTTCTCTACGTCTTCAATCTCCAGAAAAATTTGGTTGGTTCTTTCACGCTTGTTCATGACTATGGCTATTGTCTTCACTTTTTCGCCGTATTTCGCTTGGAGGGCGCTGTTGATATCTTTTGAGTTCCTGAAGTCTAGCCTTTCGCGGATAACTTTCGACAGGCGCTCAAACCTGTCTATGAAGTATTTGTTGAAGTCATTGATTGTTCCGCTTGATTCCACCTTCTCAGTTCCGTCATGAAGGATCTTTAGGTCGCTACTTACTTCTTTCGCGAGTGGAGTTGGGGACCTTAACTGACCTTTTACTACCGGTATCTCCTTCTTACTTGCTACTCTTGCGAGTACATCCTCAATGAGTTTGCGCGTGATCACGACTGGCTTTGGATCCTGTCTTTCGGCCTCACTTAGTGACTCTGCCACTAGAAGGGTGAAATGCTCTTCATTTTGCAGAATCTTGAGGAGCTCGAAAGCCTCCGCTTCAAGTTGATAGCCAGCGAGTATTATGCTCTGCAGAGCGTCTCTTAGGTTCTTAGACAAACAGCTCCTCTTTGCGGAGTCTTGAGTGTTCGCTCTTCCTCGGTGGCCTAGTGAAGGATCAAGTACTTATTTTGTTCTGAGTCTCACAACTTCATATCGAGGTTGTCAAACTTTATACCAACATCTTGACATCTTTGGTTAAATAGTCGCATTCGTCGCAAAACTCTAACTTCCCATTCTTAACAACTATATGTTAAAATAATCTAGCTGAAGGCGGAGATGGCACATCCATTTAAATTCTAGCAGATTCTTGAGTGTACGGATTAGAAATTGAAAGATATTCCGGAATTCGCTGTCAACTACGCTAGAAGCCTAGGCGCAACGTATTCAGAGGTTAGAATTCAGAAAGATACCAGTGACGCAACAATCATAAAGAATGGAGAGCCCCAGTTTTCAGGTTTTCTAAGAGAATTTGGATTAGGCATAAGATTGATCATTAACGGCGCACTCGGCTTCGCCTCGACAAATGAGCTTGAGAAAGACAGCATTGCCGAAACCATCCTTTCAGCAGCATCAATGGCGCGCGCCTCTGCCAATACTTTAAGAAGACCGATCCTACTCTCCAACACTAAAGTCAGCAGGGAAAAATGGGAAGTAGAACAAAAACGTAAACTAAGCTCCGTTAGCATCGAAGACAAACTCAAACTCCTCCTTGAAGCTGATAAGAACTTCAAGTTAAAGGGAGGAGCAAAGTTTCCTGCGCGAATTCTCTCCCTGAGCGAAACAGTCACCGAAAAGGCCTACCTAAACAGCGAGGGAACTCATATAATCTCGAAGATCCCCAGAGCCTCCTTCTACTATATGGCAACCGCCTATAGTGCAGGCAAAGGCACAGCGCAGAGATACAATAAGAAAGGTGCGAGTGGCGGTTGGGAAGTCGTCTCATCATGGAACGTAGCCGACTTTATTTCAGAGGAAGCCAAGGTTCTCTCCTCCATATTGACCAAAGGAAAGCGACCTCCCAAGGGTAGCCTCGATGCAATACTGGGCAGTGAGGTAGTGGGAATAGTCTGCCATGAATCATGTGGACATCCATTTGAAGCTGATCGCATACTTGGAAGGGAAGCAGCTGCAGCAGGCGAATCCTTCGTAAAAACCGAGACACTGGGCACGAGGCTAGGTAGCGAACACGTTACCATTGTTGATGATCCCACCATCCCCAACTCATACGGTCATTACTCGTATGATGATGAAGGTGTCAGGGCTTCGCGCCGCGAACTGATAAAGAAAGGCATAGTCAACACTTTCCTGCACAACAGAGAAACCGCTGCCGAACTCGGTATTGAAAGCAACGCATCAGCTCGAGCAATCTCATACAACCGCGAACCCATAGTCAGAATGTCCAACACCTACATGGAGAAAGGTGACCACAACCTCGATGAACTCATAGAATCAGTCGCGATGGGGGTTTACATTAAGAGCTTCATGGAGTGGAACATCGATGACAAAAGGTTCAATCAACGGTACGTGGGCTTGGAAGCCTATTTGATAAGAAAAGGCGAGATTAAACATCTGGTGCGAAACCCAGTTCTTGAGATCACCACACCAAACCTTTTCATGAGTGTAGATGCTGTGGGAAAGGACATCGATTACAGCGCTGCAGTATGCGGCAAGGGTGATCCACAACAGGGAGCTCCTGTATGGACAGGCGGCGCCGAGGTCAGACTAAGAAACATCAAGCTCGGAGGCGCCTAGAATGCTGACAGCAGAGTTACCATCATATGTGGTCAAGGAGGGCAGAAGGGGGGGCGCAGACAACGTAGCAGTCATATACACAACAGAGGATGTCAAGATGATACGCTTCTCAAACAACCAAGTCACAGTTGCCAAAGCTTGGTGCTCATCTGCGATTAATATAATGATGGCGATGAAAAAGAGAGTAGCGATAGGAAGCGTCGAAGATCTATCGGAAGGTTCAGTCAGAAAGTCAGTACGTGATCTTCTGAAAATAACCAAAGCAACCAAACCGAACAGAGACTATGCAGCACTTCCTAGAGGCCCCTTCAAGTATACGGCCTCGCAGCCGAGCCTCCATTCCATTCAAGGATCCAACCTTGTTGAGTATGTTAAGTCCGCGATCGACACCGCCGTGTCACATGGCGCAAGAAGAGTAGCAGGAACTCTCCTGTTCAGAAATGTGCACACTGCGGTAGAGACCTCAGCGGCAGCATCAGGCGATGATACTATATCGTCCTTGGAGATTTCCGTCAGGGCATTTGCGGACAGCGAGGCTTCAGGTCACGCCAACTCTTGTGCAAGGTCAGAGAGAGATTTTCATCCTGAGCAAGCTGGACAGGCGGCAGCTGAGTTAGCTAGGAAAGCAGTGAATCCCATTGAAGGCAAACCGGGAAGATACGATGTAATACTTGGCCCAAACGTGTTTGCAAACCTAGTAAACGACGTGATGAGTGCAGCTTCCGCCTTCAATGTTGATGCTGGTCTTTCATTCTTAGCAAATATGCTGGGTAAAAAGGTAGCTTCGTCTGAACTTACACTGATCGATGATGGCACACTTTCCGACGGGCTGAATTCGAGAGCTTTTGACGATGAGGGCATCTCGACGAAGAGAACAGTGGTCATCGAAAGAGGCACTCTCCGGAGTTATCTACACAATTCGTCTACAGCCAAGAAGTTTAAGAGTTCAACTACTGCAAACGCAGGCTGGATCGTTCCTCAACCTTGGAACATAGTTGTTGAGCAAGGCCAAGCCGATGATGAGACACTCCTTTCGCAGTTGGATGATGGTATATACATAACAAACAACTGGTACACTAGATTCCAAGATTACAGAACTGGAGACTTCTCAACAGTCTGCAGGGACGGCTTATTCAGAATTGAAGGCGGAGAGATAACGCAGTCTCTCAAAGGACTCAGGATCAGCGAGAACCTTCCGAGAATGCTAAGGAACATCTCTGCCCTTTCAAAGAGGAGACATTGGATAAAATGGTGGGAGGTACAGATCCCAACCCTGACCCCACACATCCTAGCGAGAGATGTGAATTTGACGAAGGCAATTAAGTGATCTATGGATCTCAGAAAGATGAGCGTCAGGCGCCGGGGAGGGGATTTGAACCCCTGCTCTCCTTTCGGAGAACCGGATGTATCGACTTCTCATTCTCGAGTCCGGCGCGTTGGCCCATTACGTTTTGCCACTCTGCCACCCCGGCCAAAGATGCTGTGCTGCAGCACAATCTAATAGGAGGCTTAGGGTTATTCACTGAGTAATATCTGCAGTCACAGCGTTATTCAACTTGACGATATCTTCGACTTGTAGCTCAAGCAGTCTATCTCGGGATCCCCCACCACAGAAAACAGTCTTGTAACTGAGCAGACACCGATCTACGATGGTCCTCATTTTGATTTTGTGTCCAATTGAGGGAGTGCCGCCTGGGGGGTAACCGCTGATCATCTCAGCCTTCTCAAAAGGAACAAGTACGACTGTTTTAGCGCCGAGAACTTTGGCCGCCTCTTTCAGGTTTACCTTCTTATCCCCCGGCACTATCAGTAGGACATATTCACCAGTGTCGGTAATCAAGACAAGGTTCTTTGTTACTTTGTTGAGGGGTATTCCTGTAGCCTGCGCCGCATCAGCTGTATGAATCGTCTGCGCTTTCTGGATGAAGCGATGCCAAATACTATTCTGAGCAAGATATTCTTTAAGGCTCAATTCTCAGTCACGGCACTAGTTCTTACACGAAAGACTTGCTAACTGGAATTTAGTCTTTCTATATCTCTGGACCGATCTTTGAGGAGGGCGTTACGTAAATCTATACAAATACACGGCAAGAACTGAAGAATTGCATATTTCATAGTTTCTACTTATTGATTTATTCGAGTAAAGAAACGGTCAGCCAAAAACATCTATAATATACAATTGTCAGTCAGTTACTCCTAGTCAGCAGCCCTTTGATTTACTACTTTCTTTACATGGCTAATAGGGGTATTGCAAGCGCTTCTTGACCAGTTAAGAGGGAGAAGAATCGGATGGGCAGATACTTTCCCTGTTCTGATAGCGCAAGCATGAGAGAAGGTTTTTCATCAGTTCCTGCACAATCATTTACAGTGATGCTATTATGATGAAGAAGCTTCTTGTGCCAGTTGATGGTTCCAAGAATTCCGAAGAAGCTGTTAAGTACGCCTGCGGTATCGCTGAGAAGTTCGGCTCAGAAATGACGCTCCTTTGCGTTGTCCCCCCTCCTATAATTTTGGGAGTCGAGGCCGGGATTATCGATTATCGGCCGCTTGAGGAGTCCGGGCGGAAGGTGCTTGAAAACACAAAGAAGATAGTCGACTCTTTTGGGAGAGCATCATCTACCAGACTTGAGACTGGCCAAGTCGCTGATACAATAGTGAACGTTGCCAAGGACGAAAAAAGTGATTTGATCGTCATAGGAAGCCGGGGCTTAACCGGAGCGAAACGATTCCTCCTTGGAAGCGTCAGCAATAGCGTCAGTCATCACGCG
>CAZVKZ010000019.1:0-1188 GCA_964627775.1 uncultured Candidatus Bathyarchaeia archaeon
AGGTAGAGTGAACAAGTGAGAGACATTCTCGTCATGTTGCTTCATGAGCCAGTATTCTATCATCCTCAACACGAGCTCCTCACCCTCCTTTACCAGTATATGCGGCAGGTAGTGATGTATGACTAAGCCATGTCCTGTTAAGGACTGCCGAAATCTCGAAATTTCAATACTAAATTCAGTGGGATCATGGAACGCAGCCAGATCCACTTTCTTGACTTTGAAGGGAGTATCCACTGGCTCACATGAAATTACCAGAGTATTTTCTTGGTGGCCTGATTTCTTCAGAAGTGCATTCAAGAAGAGCATAGATTCAAATCTGGTAATGTCCAGAACTAGTATCGAATTACCAAAGGCTATGGCCGCAACGTGGTCGAAAATCTCATTACCAGTTACAAGTTTTTCCATGTGTTACATACCAAGAATGGAAGTAGTGCTCGCTATAATCCTTCTAGTTCAAGAAAGAAGACTTAAAAATACAATTGAATGAACAAGCGGTTTCTTTGTATACATTCAATAAGATGTCCGGCCAGATATCCGCTAGCTCTCACACCACTTTCCGCAATTCGCAAGCCAAATTAGTAACTAGGAATAATGGCTGACCGCTGAGAGACGCCTTGGAAAACAAATACTCTCTTGCGCACAGATTAGGGTTAGATGATCAGTCTTCATAGACGAGGAACTGCTCTGGGGTAGGTACAATTGACGATGAAAAGAACAAATACACCCAAGGAACTAGGAATACTCCTAGACTTGGATGGAACTATCGTTAATTCCATGTTCCTTATGAAGGATGCGTTCTTATCCGCTTCTTCCAAAGTAGGCGTAGCAATCAACGAAGATCAGCAAAGGAGAGTCGGACAAGCTCTCCGAGAGATAATGGAAGGGCGGGTCACGAGACTCTCTGAGTTTAGACTTATTTGGAGGATCGGAAAAATTCTTGGGCTTTCATGGTGGAAGCGAACAATGCTGCTTCCAGTCGCCTATCCAAAACTTAGACGAACTGCAAGGTCAGCGCCACCTTTTGAAGGTGTAACTGAGACGATACGACGTCTCAAGGAAAACTCAAGCATCAAATTGGCTCTAGTCACCTCGCGAAGCAGGAAGGATGCGATAGACAAGCTTCACAGCATCGGAATTTTGGATAAGTTCGATGCTGTCGTGACGCGAGAGGATGTTCGAAATTTCAAG
>CAZVKZ010000019.1:1198-6612 GCA_964627775.1 uncultured Candidatus Bathyarchaeia archaeon
AAATCATGAAGCTCCCTGTCAGTCGATGTGTGCTGGTAGGCGATATGCCAACTGACATTGAAGCCGCCAAGAGTGCCGGCGCATTTTGCGCAGCCGTTGCAACAGGGATTTTCCCCGACGAGCTGAAATCTGAACAGCCAGACCTTATGATCCGCAGTTTAGCTGATTTGCCCGGTCTTCTCACAGAGATCTTGGAATTGCTGGATAGGTAGCGGAGCATGGATAAGACTCAAAGGTTTTTAGTAATCCGGTGCCTTCGTGAATATGCTGTCGACAGGCAGATGGTCCACATTGACTAATCCAGATAAGTACCAGATGGTGACGGAACTGGCCCGCCGTAGAGGCTTCTTCTGGCCCTCTTACGAGATCTATGGTGGCGTAGGCGGCTTTCTGGACTTCGGTCCCTTCGGCGTGGCAGTAAAGAGGAAGATTGAAAACAAGTGGAGAGATTTCTTCCTGAAAAGGCATGGCTTCCTCGAGATAGAGACCCCAGTCATCACTCCGGAAAAAGTCTTCGCAGCCTCAGGCCACGTAGATCACTTTAAGGATCCGATGACTGAATGCGAGAATTGCAGGAGAATATAACGCGTAGATCACATTCTCATGGAGGCCAAGGTGCCTGATACTGAATCCATGGCTCTCTCTGACCTCGGGAATGAGCTGAAGCAGAGAGGAATAACATGCCCAGAGTGCGGTGGGGAATTGTCCGAGCCAAGATACATACAAACGATGTTCCGGACAAGCATCGGCCCATACGCCGAGTCCGTAGGATATGGGAGGCCAGAGGCGGCTCAAGGAATATTCGTCAACTTCAGACGTCTGTATGAAGTTGCCAGAGAACGCTTCCCAATAGGCATCGGACAGGTCGGTCACGCACTTAGAAACGAGATTTCACCCCGTCAGGGCCCATTGAGACTCAGAGAGTTCACAATAATGGAGTTTGAGTTCTTTTTTGATCCTGACGAGCCGGAGTGTCCGAAACTCACCGAGGTCAGAGATGCAGAGATCGCTATTGTCCCAATCCAGAGGCGTATAGAGAGATTGGATGAACCTCTCAAGGTAACAGTTGGAGAGGCTGTAAGAAAGAAGCTAATCATTATGGAGTGGATGGCCTATTTCATGGCGCTCTCTCAGCAATTCGTCTCTGAGCTTGGAATCCCACCGGAAAAACAGAGATTTCAAGAGAAGCTTCCAACCGAAAGAGCACACTATTCAGCTCAGACTTTCGACCAGGAGGTCCTTCTGGATAGGTGGGGGTGGACGGAGGTCTCTGGACACGCATACAGGACATCATACGACGTTTCAAGACACATCGAGTATTCAGGCGTAGACATGAGAGTCTTCCGTCAATTCGCAAAACCAGTTGAGGTCGATGAGAAACAACTTATCCCAGTCATGGACTCCATTAGAAGAGACTTTGGACAAGACGCGATAAGAATCGTTGAGCTTGCCAAATCAGAGGACCCCAAAAGAGTTGAGGAATCACTCCTCAAGATTGGCTCCTCGAGAATCGGCAACTTCACGATCACCAGTGAACACTTCAAAGTTCATTCCCTTAGGAGAAAAGAAACTGGGAAGCGAATAGTACCGCACGTTGTGGAACCGAGTTTCGGTGCCGACAGGCTAGTATATGCGCTGATGGAGTATGCATATTCGGTTAAGGAGGATAGAGTCATTCTAAGCCTCCCAAAGGATCTCGTGCCCTTCCAAGCCGTCGTACTCCCACTCCTGGCTAAGGAAGACTTGGTGACTGAGGCGGACAAGATATATCAGGGCCTAGTCAATTCTGGCGTTGAAGCATACTATGACGAGGTCGGGTCCATAGGCAGACGATATGCAAGGTCGGACGAGATTGGTGTCCCATACGCGGTCACAATCGACCACATGACTCTGACCGATGGAACAGTGACCGTCCGAGACCGAGACACCTGGAAACAGACAAGGGTAAAGAGGACAGAACTGGCTGACCTAATCCTCAAGCTACTTACCAACAACTAGACAGAACTCGAAGCCGCATCCTCCCGGTTAATCTTTTAAGTTCAGCGGACGCACCAGATATTCAGCCTTGGAAAGACATGGTGCTGCAGTTGACCCTACCTCTTGAAACTGAGGCGACAGCCCGGAGACGAATACTCAACATTTGCCAAGATAACGCAAGAAACGTAGTCGAAATCGTCAGAAAACTCTTCCAGATGACAGATGCAGTAGCAAAGAAGCAAAATGAGAAGGCAAAGGAGTACCACAAAGGGATCTTGGGCATGATCGAAGAATCAAACAAGCTCAAGTCAAATCTTCTGCAGCAAGTTGCATCACTCGGCTTGTTCCTAATAAATCGCGAAGACTTCTTGAGGCTAACATTCAGACTCTCTGAGATTACAGACACCATCGAGGGAGTCGCATTCAGGTTTGCAAGCGCTTTCGAGAAGAAACTATCCATGGATGCCAAGTTCACAGCCGGAATCTCCCAACTAACGAGTCTTCTTCTTGAGGAAGCTACCAAGATGAGGGAAACCCTCATGTCCCTAACCTTCAACCCAAGCAAGGCACTGGAGCTTGCCTCAGCAGTCGAGGAAATCGAACGAAAGATAGACACGACATACCGAATGCTGGATATCGAGCTCCTCACCAGCAAAACGGCTGTTCCATCACTACTATTTCAGAAAGACATAGTTGAAAGACTTGAGAAGATAGCAGATCTAGTCGCGGACACCCTCGACCAGATAAGAGTGCTCGCAATCTCCAGCTAGAATGAAGGCCAAATCTCATGATTGAAGCTGAACTCATGGGTTCAAGACTCGTCATATGGGATGTGGAAGCTGGGACTGTCCTATACAAATCCGGCTTCTACGGAAAGCCAGTAGGGATTGCCAAGCCGAAGCCTGATCGAACCTTCGATTCCCCATTGATGCTAGACTTGATGGAAGGAATATACCTATTCGAAAAGAAAGAGATCAAAGTCCGAGACGCTGGAACAGGCAGGTGGCTTACAAGGAAAGGGCTTTTCAAAGTGGCATGTAAAACCTACAAGGACTTTGAGAATGGCTATCTCGTGTATAAGGATCTGAGAAACAAAGGATACGTCGTTACGCCAGGGATAAAGTTCGGGGCGGACTTCGCCGTCTACGAGCACGGCCCAGGCATCGACCACGCACCATTCATCATCTCAGTGAAGAGGGCAAAAGAGAGGATGGGAACCTTTGAGATCGTCCGAGCGGGGAGGCTAGCCACTACAGTGAGAAAACAATTCATAATAGCCGCTCCCCAAACGAAGCGGAGAAAAGCTGATTACTTGGTATTCAGATGGTTCAGAGCCTAGACAGGTGCACCTTAGATCCTAGACGCCTGGCAAATCTCGCAGATCAATAATCTCTGAACAACGGCCTGTAGCATGGCCCATACATGATGAGGCCTTCACTACCCTCGTAGTCAAGCCGCCTAATGACTGACTCAAGCTCCATCCCCGGCTGCAGCTCGTCGATATTCGCGTCGACGATAAAGACTCCACCTTCCCTGAGGATATTACAATCGAAGTACCTTCGCTGCCGAGGTGGAAGCTTCCTCAGTTTCTTGAATCTGGCCTTCTTGGGAAGGGTAATCTTCTCAAGTGGTCCCTCGCAATCGTACTCGAGACACTTACTGCGTACAGGATAGTATATCCTGTGGCAGCCCGCACAAACAAGAATATCGATTGTCCCACTGCCAACGGGCTCCACCTCACCCACAATCCTCGGGTATGCAAGTCGTCTTCTGGGCGGACGGATCCTCTCTTCATAGTAGGCCACGTAAGTCTTGAAATCTATCTCCTTCCTATGAGCGAAGTATTCCTTGACGCCAGGCACGCGTCTTGCCTTGTCACGAATAGCGTCCTCAACGTGTAGCCATGTCGCGATGGTGTAAGCACCGGACCCATACGATGTAGCCAGAATATTCTCTCCGGGTTTTGCATTATCAAGAATATTGGCGATTGCGATGGGGGTCGAGGCCGCATACGTATTACCGGTTTCTAAGACAGTCAGCCAAGGCTTGACTTTCCTTTCAATATCGTCCTGCGAGATCCTGAGACGGTCTCTGACATCCGGGTCACATCCAACCTCGATGTCGCGCTGAGCCAAAGACTTGCAGACCTTAAGCGGCATGTAACCAGATGGCTGATGGAAAGTTATGTAATCAAAATCTGATAGCTTGAGATCAGGGTGTCTTCTCAGGAGCTCCTCCATCGCTCCCACGACGTGCGATATGTACACATCTACAGTCGTCCTCCCGAAATGCTTAGGGACAGGTCGACCATCTCTCCTCCAAAAGTCCAATGAGAGACTTGAGAAGGGGGTCATATCCTCTATCGTGGCGACTAGGTCTTCCCTCCCCATAACTAGAGCTGCAGCACCAGCCCCCGTACTATACTCCAGCGCGTCTCCAACGGGTGCCTGAGAGACGTCTGAGCCAATAGCCATCCCATAATCTATAGTGCCCGACTTGATCTGGCCTGCGATGTAGTTGACAGCCACCATAGCGGGGTTGCACGCCGCCTCGATATCCGCAACAAAAACATTCTCTCCAATGTCGGTGAAGGATGCTACGTGCCTTGCAGACAGCCCGACTGCGTAGGGCTTTGACTCTGTTCCAAGAGCCACAGATCGTATTAACTTAGGATCAATCTGTGCCATCCTTAGAGCATTCTCCGCCGCCTCTGCAGCGATAGTCGTAGTATCCTCAGACATATTCGCTATCGACTTGTATTTTAGAAGCAACCCATCCCTCACTTTTGCGAGAAAATCATTAAGATCTTTCCGTCTTCCCTCCCGCTTCCGGACTATTACTTCGGTGGCTATCCTCTCGATTGGGATACAGACGCCGTACCCCGTGATCCCGACTTTTTCTGCCATGCAGTCTCTGGCACTCCCTACAGGTCTAACTGTTGGCAATCCGATGTAGTAGCATATAATGCTTATTTCTCTCGACAGTAAGCGCGACACTTATCCGCTAAAATCTTTGGGTCTAGCTATCATCTGTGTGAAACTGATAGTGGGAGCAACAACCAGGCACATTCCAACACAAGAACACTATGTTCTTGCCTTTCACTTCTCTATACGGGCAAACGTTAAAAGTAGAGATCAGAATATTCTAGACTGGTCGAGCACGGTTGAGTGAAAGCCAGCGCAAACGCATAACAAGCCAGAAGTTCATTGGCATGCAGGTTGTGGACCCGAAGGGCGCTATCATTGGCAGCGTCAAGGATTTCTCGATAGGCATTAGCGACAAAGAGATACTGTTGATCGTTGGGACAAAGGCCGGAGAAGACATCGAAGTCCCTCTATCTAATGTCACATCCGTGGAGGACGTTGTTCTACTGGCCAAACCAAAAGAAGGCTGGGGGACCCCACCAACCCCAAGCCCCCCATCTCCGGCTACAATCG
>CAZVKZ010000019.1:6622-14823 GCA_964627775.1 uncultured Candidatus Bathyarchaeia archaeon
ATTCTGTGCAAAGTGCGGTTCACAGGTCAAATAGCGAAGCCCCTGGGAGCCCTTCTCTGTAGCTTCCAGCTCGTCACGGAGACGGGGGTGGGGGTTGAGCAGGGTGCCACGAGGACCTAGAGTAATGCGTTCTTTAGGGCACTCCAGCATTCACACGATGCTTTCTCGGGGATTTTTGGGATAACAGCTCCGAAAAGCCTCTTTGCCTTATCCACATTGCTTCTCGCCACATGCAGTATTTCTTCCAGATTCACCGGCATCTCAGCCCATACATCGTAATCTGTTACAAGCGCTATGGAGCCGTAGCAGATCTCAGCCTCTCTAGCGAGAACACACTCCGGGACGATCGTCATTCCGACGACATCTGCTCCCCACTGCCTGAAAAGCCTGCTCTCAGCCCTCGTTGAGAATCTTGGGCCTTCAATACAGACATAGGTTCCTTTATCGTGAACGGAGATCCCCAGATTTCTCCCCTCCTGCACAAACAATTTGGCTAGCTCTGGACAGAATGGATCCGCAACAGAAATGTGGCAGACCTGACCGCTCTCGTAGAAACTGCTGTGACGCGACTTCGTCCTATCTATGAATTGATCCAGAACTACGATGTCACCAGGCCTGTATTTTTCAGATAGTGAACCACAGGCGTTGGAAGATAGTATCCTCTTCACACCAAGCTGTCTCAGCGCCCAAATGTTCGCTCGGTAGTTGACGTTGTGCGCTGGAATCTGGTGGCCCCTTCCATGCCTCGATAGGAAGGCGATCTTCCTCCCCGCGTATTTCCCAAGTATTATCATTTCGCTGGTTCTTCCGTAGGGAGTATGTACCTTTGTCTCGCGGGGATCGTCAAGGAGGTCTTGGTCGTAGAGCCCTGAACCTCCAATTATCGCTATCTCGGCAGAATCTCTCATGAGAACATCAATGGCTGGAACATATCTATAAAAATCCAACTATTGACCACTAGAAACTACAATGTAGAAAGAACAAACTGGCTCTTTAGGAAAATCTTATTACTTCAGAGCCAAACCTTGAAGAACCTCCAAGAACAGAATATTCGCTAAGTGATAGAGACCTTGTCCGAGTTCAAATGCGAAGTAATGGACTGGAACAAGTTCTATTCACTGTCCAGAATAGTCGCAAAAAAAATTAAAGAATCCGGCTACAAACCTGATGTTGTAGTAGGACTCGCACGTGGGGGATGGATACTCTCGCGCATTCTATGTGACTTCCTTGGGGTAAAGGATCTTCTCAGCATCAAAGTTGAACACTGGGGAATAACAGCCACGCCTGACGGCAAAGCACGAGTCAAATATCCATTGTCGGTAGAGATCTCAGACAAGAAGATCCTAGTGGTTGACGACATAACAGATACAGGAGAGAGTATGGTGAAGTCTGTTGAACATGTTAGGACACTGGGCCCGGCCGAGATAAGGACAGCAGCCCTCAGACACATCGAGGGGTCAAAATTTTTGCCTGACTACTATGGTGAGGAGATCAAGTGGAGATGGGTAGTATTCCCTTGGAACTACGTAGAGGATCTCTGTAACCTCATTCCAAAGGCACTCGTACTCAATGGAGGCAAAGTAGACCTTGAAGCTACGAGGGCCAAATTGAAGGAATACTTCGACATTTCAATAGACACAGAGACTATCGCTGAGCTGCATACTGAATGCAAAGTGAGAGGGTTGCTCAAGAAAGGAGAACAGACTGGAACCGCCGACGGAGAATTGAGAACCTAGACATATCTTCACTAACAACGTAATATGTCTCCAACAATTCTCGCCCAGCGGCATCATGTGCGCTCACTAAGTCGTATTGCTCTACGTCCTAAACATACCGCTTAAATAGGATGAGCGCAAGGAATCTCGCACTTCTAACTTGCGTGAACGTAGATGGAGCAAATAATCGCTTCACAGATGAGCATCTTACTCACGTTCATTCCTTCCATCATTGCATTGATAGCCATGGTAATTCTTTACCGTTACGTGAAAAACTGCGATCCCGGTACGGATAAGATGCGAGAGGTATCGGGAGCGATTAGGACTGGATCGATTGCCTATCTCAAGAGACAAAACATATACCTCGCTGCATTCGTTCTAGCGATGGCTGCGGTACTCGCATTTGTCGGTTCCGACTTTCAGTCCGGTCGTGTAGATCTCAGACTAGCAATGGCATACATAGTTGGCGCGACCGTATCGGCCTTGGCAGGCTACATTGGAATGATGGGAGCGACATTGGCAAACACTAGGACTGCTCAAGCGGCTAGGTCTGGCCTGGCAAAGGCCTTTGATGTGGCAATCACAGCCGGTTCTCTGATGGGATTAGGAGTCGTAGGCCTAGGACTTTTAGGAATCGCATCGATGTTCTACATCTTCAAAGATCCTGAGATAGTCCTCGGATTCAGTTTCGGAGCGAGTACTCTAGCTTTGTTTGCGAAGGCAGGCGGCGGCATATACACCAAGACAGCCGATATCGCTGCCGATCTAGTTGGAAAGGTGGAACTGGGTCTACCCGAGGATGATCCAAGGAATCCTGCTGTAATTGCTGATAACGTAGGCGATAATGTCGGAGATGTTTCCGGCATGGGTGCAGACCTTTTCGATTCATATGTAGCCTGCATTGTCGCCACAATGATTCTGGGCCTCGCGATGGACCCCAACTACACCATGTTACCCATTTACTTCGCAGCCATGGGGGTCATAGCGTCCCTTGCCGGAACGCTGTTCGTCCGGTCCCTAATCAAAATTAGAAAGGGCAAGGACCCCGGAGGAGCGTTCGACCTCGGAACCTTTTTCACAGGTGGACTCTTCGCAGCCCTTGCTGCATTCGTAACAATATACCTGAAGACAAATTGGAGCTACCTCCTCTCGGCTGCTGCTGGCGTACTTGCGGGATTCGTGATCGGCAAGACCACCGATTGGTTCACGTCGATAGATCAAAGATTCACTATCAATACGGCCAAGGCTGCCAGAGGTGGGGCGGCCCTCAACATCTTAACAGGCTTCTCCTATGGACAGCTAAGCGTTACTCCTTCCATTGTCGGAATATGTGCGGCTACAATGGCGGCTTGGTACCTGGGAGGAATATACGGAGTCTCAATCTCAGCAGTTGGCATGCTCTCAATCGTAGGTATGATAGTCTCCGCGGACGCTTACGGCCCAATAGTAGATAATGCGAAGGGGATCGCGGAGCAAAGCGGGTTGGAAAAGGAAGCAATAGAGATAGCGGATCAGCTTGATGCAGTTGGCAACACAACAAAGGCGATAACCAAAGGATTTGCAATTGGTGCCGCTGCTTTGACCGTTCTCTCACTGCTGGGCGTCTATGCTGCCACGGTCGACCTAAAAGCCCTTGATATCCTACATCCTCACGTATTGATCGGTCTTTTCATTGGCATGATAGTGCCTCCCGTCTTCTCCGCTTTGGTCATCCTAGGGGTAAGTCGGAACGCAGATGTAATGGTCTCTGAGGTCAGAAGACAATTCAAAGATATTCCTGGCCTCCTAGAAGGGAAGCCTGGCATAAGGCCGGACTACGCGAAATGTGTTGACATAGCAGCGAAGGGAGCGATAAAGGAGCTCATGTTACCCAGTATCCTGTCGATCGCGACCACGATTGCAGTAGGTATTGTTCTAGGCAAAGAAGGGTTAGGAGGATTTCTGGTTGGCAGCATATTGAGCGGACTGCTCTATGCGCTTTTCATGTCAAATGCAGGCGCAATGTGGGACAATGCAAAGAAATATGTTGAAGCAGGTAACTTCGGCGGTAAAGGATCTGAGACCCACAAGGCAACTGTTACGGGAGACACAGTTGGCGATCCGTTCAAAGATACGGCTGGACCCTCTCTCAACACGTTGATAACGGTCCTGTCACTGACTGCTTCGATCTTTGCGGCTCTGCTCTTCGGTTAGATCCTAGGCGCCAAGACCGTTCCCGTCTGGGGCAGAACCCCTTCTAATGCCTTGTTAGGCATGACTACGGCTTCTTTTAGTGCTTTTCGTCCCAGTTACTGACTAGAGACACATTGCCGATCCTCTTCGAATCCACATGCTCCAATCAGGGCAAAAGGCTTATATCCTCACAGCAAGTCCACAATGCAATTACCCAAAACAAGGGCGAACTCAATTCTCAGGGCTGAATTTCTTCAATAGTCACTCTTTAGGTGGTTCTGTTGGCAAGTAGTGGCAGACTATGTTTCACGGGTTGTGAATTCTTCAGGTGCGACCAAAGAGCAGTAGTGTTTAGAGGCCAGACTACTTACTGTAGGTTTGCTGAGGATGAATGCACGCCTAATAGCTGCAAATACACTAGATGCGTCAAAGGGAGGCTACTGCCAAGCGGAGTATGTGGTCTCACACTTAAGACCAAGGAATTCGATGTTGGACTTGAAGATGTCACTGACCCGATGGAGATCCCAGACAAGTACGTACAGAAAATGAAGATGAAAAAATTCTATTGAAAGGCGACACCTGTCAGCGCTGAAGGCTAGTGCTAACCTTCAGACGGCAATCCGGAGAGTTTCTGCAGAACCTTGAGAACCGCAGAATGATCCAGATCTTCAAGGCCTATGGCCTTTGCAGACTCGTACATCTGAAAAGCTAAGCCGGTCATGGGCAGAGCAGCCCCCAACTGCGAAGCTAGGTCCATCGCTAACATCAGATCTTTGTGCTGGAGCCATACTCTAAATCCTGGAGCAAAGTCATTTTCGACCATCTTCTGGAACTTCTGTTCTAGTGCCCACGAGTTGCCCGCACTGGTCTTGAGGACATTGTAGAGGAGGTTGAGATCAACGTCTGCTTTGGACGCGAGAACTAGTCCCTCGCTCACTCCTACAAGGTTCACAGCGACTAACATGTTGTTTATCAGCTTGAAGACTTGGCCTGCACCTACAGGACCAACGTGATAAACGTTAACACCAATAGCATGAAGGACATCCATGCACCTCTCAACAGTGTCCTTGTCACCTCCGACCATTATTGAGAGCGTCCCCTTCTCCGCGCCGACTGTTCCTCCGCTCACTGGAGCGTCAAGCATTTCTATTCCTCTCTTTCGACACTCATCCGCTAGCCTCTTTGATACCGCCGGTTCGATAGTGCTCGTATCCACTATAACTCCCCCCTCGCTCATACCCTCAATCAGACCATTCCTTCCCAACACAACATCCTCAACCTGCTTGGACGATGGAAGTGACGTCAGTACTATGGAAGAGCTTGCACCAACTTCTCTAGGTGAGCCTGCAACCTTGGCGCCAAGTGCTCCAAGGATCTTTCCTGGCTCATCTCTAATGTCGAATACACTGACATTGAAGCTTTTTTGCAGAAGATTCTTGGCCATGGGTAGGCCCATGGCGCCTAAGCCCACAACGCCGACATTTCTCATTGTAGTCATTCTGCTCGCCGACTTGCCTTAGTGCACAATAGGTTCGTGCGTGCTCAAGCCTCCCTGTGTCTCTTTCTCTTCCACAGCTTGGAGGCATCTTCAGCTAGGCCTTTGTGGCGAAGCTCCCAGGACATATGTTTGTCGTAACAGCCAGAGCAAAACTTCTTTTCACAGTACCTGCAGGTTGTGAGTTCGCTGTAGGTGCCTTTGCACTGCTCGCATTGAGACATGAGTCACTCGCAACTAACACTTCTAATTGTCCTGCATGTAAGATTGTCGCTGAGCTTAGGCGCTCACTCAGTTGCGACCCTGCTGACTTTCCTTGCAAAGGTTAGATAGCCCGTGTGCCCTATCATGCGCGTTTCCGGTCTGGACTTGCCTTCCTCGGCCCTAATATGTCTCAAAAATAATTCACACGTCTCGATGTCGACAAAACCCTCATTCCTGAGGGCTGCAACAGTCTTCTCAACCTGATTTATCGTTGGACTAAAGGAAGCGAGATTGGCGCCGCCTTTCAGAGACGAGTGGGCCTGAGACACAATATTCCAAGGATCACCCAAGTCCAGAAAGATAGCGTCAACCTCAGACTCCGAGAACCCGTCCTTAGCATCAGAGCACTGCAAGGTCACGTACTGGAGTAAACCTGTTCTCTGCAGGTTCGAGCGCGCCTTGGCTATGAAGTCTTTATTGACATCATAGGAGTAAACATGTCCGTCTGGCTTAACCATGTTAGCCATCGTTGCGGTGACCACCCCGCTTCCGGTTCCTGCCTCAATAACTATTTTTCCCGGCTCCAAACCGAGTTTTAGAATCAGAAGTCCGATGTCTTTTGGGTAGAGTATCTGTGTTGGCCTATCAAAGAAAGACAATTTGTCACAAAGAGACGGCCTAAGAGCATACATTCTGTTTCCGGTTGAAGTTGTCACTGTGTCCCCAAAGGATTTGCCCACCAGCTCTGATAGTTTGACGATGCCCTTGTGGGTGTGGAACTCCTCTTCCTTGACCTCAACTAACCATTTTCTCCTGCTGTCAAGCCACAAGAGCACAGGTGTCCCAACATCGATCTCTCGGCTCAATCCGTCATCGCCACGACTTTCTCCTGTTCTTTCATCGCATGTTGAACGTACTCCACTATGTTTTCTCCAGCTGCACGTGATACAAAATGTAGGACTAGCGGCTTCTTCTTTTGCAGAGTAACCTGGAGTGTCACGCATCTAACCCTAAATAACGCGAGCAGAACGCAGAGGACAACTAGGGCATTCACGGATAATAGTACAAGTTGATTTGAGAAGAGGATATGCGCAACTGGTGTAATATTGTTGATGAGTGTCAGCAGAACTGTCTGTCCAGCCAGAAGGAATATGGCAGTGACTATAGGAGGCACTATGCTCTTTCCATAAACCTCAACGGATTGAATGTCTGCCAGAGGGATCGCTCTATCTGCAGAAAATGGCCATCCTGTTATAGCCAGATCTTTCTGGTTCACTCTGAGCTTACGGCACATCAACAAGATTCCTGTCACTCGTTTCGGGCATCCTTCCATTTCATCCGTAGATGATCGTTTATCCCGCGCAAAGTCGATGAAGGAATTGTGATGCTAGATCTCACGCAGTCAACAAGCTGCAAATGTATGTGGCCTCAGATTCGCATCGATTGAGTCTCTGGGAGAATTATGTCCAAGACCTTTCTTAGATCATCATTCCTTACTATAAAGTCAGCCGCCTCTTCAGCTTCACGACTTCTTGGATTGAATGCTATTTTCAGTCCTGCTTCCCGAGGCATATCATAGACGTTATCTCCCACCGTAGCAACCTCGGTCATTGGTATGCTAAAAGAGGTTGCGATGCCGCAAATGATCTTTGGTTTTTCATCTATTGAAACCTTTGTCTCTATGTCGCCTGTAAGTGCACCATCCGATGTTAAAAGCTGATTGGACAAAACGATGTCAGCACCCAAGTCTTTTCCTGCCCGGTCAGCCAGCAACGAAATGCCCGCACTGACTATGCCCACCTTCATGCCAGCCGCCTTAAGTTGCTTCACAGTATCTTCAGCTCCACGCACATATTCGATCCCAGACATTATCTCTAGGATCTTGGACAGGCTAGTGCCTTTCCAGAGAGCACAATCAAATTCCGCCCATTGCTTGTAGCTTATTTCACCGTCTAGGTATCTTTGAGCGAATACTCTTCCAGTCTCCCATGTCCCGAGCTCCATATGTAGATGCCTCCACACATTGGGAATCTTCGTCAAGGTACCGTCCAAATCAAATACAGCCAGTTTCATTTGACGACACGAGTTTTGATACTTCAAGTGAAACATCTCTTGGCTTTTGCAGGCAAAGCTCATGGGTTGATATAGCCGAGAGCCAGCATCTCCCTGTTAAGCTTTCAGGCAGTTTCATTTCTTGAATGTTAGACTGAGATATCGGAGATCTAGCTATGTTAACTTGATGCATTGCAGCCCAGAAGCGGGTCATGGAGGCGCTGTTACTGAGTCGCTTTCCTGAGAGTTTCAGACACAACGTAATTGATTTGAGGCAATGCCCAAAAGGAAAATACCTTTAGGTAGTTCAGTCCGGCAGCTTTTCTAAGATTAATCGGATCACCCTTCTCAAGGTATCCACTGATGAAGGACTCCGCCAAATGGCGAACATTTGAAGTTTGAGTGGTCGCGTAATGCGCTGAATAATAGAGAAATTCGGCTATGTCCCAAGCAAAGTCACCCCTTTTGCGCGCTTGCTCAAGATCGATAATATAGATAGTCCCAGTAGGTGCTCTCAGGAAGTTCTCCGGCTTACTATCCCCCATCTGGATACCTAAAGAATG
>CAZVKZ010000020.1:0-13550 GCA_964627775.1 uncultured Candidatus Bathyarchaeia archaeon
TCGTATTCCCACCACGTTGGCTACTTAGCATGGCTGAAACTCCTTCGTTGATCAGTCTCCCAACGCCTACCTGCTCGAAGCCGATTTCACCTGAAGATACCACAGCCCCTAGACGGGAAGCTCTTCTAAGGATCGGGCCGATTGCTATCGAAGAGGCAAGGAAATGTTCGTACCTCGTATCGTCAAAATTGGCAGTGCGATGCACATTGCCAGGTTTCGGAGTTGCACTAACCTCCAGCAGAGTCGCCAATTGAATGCAGCTAGAAACGTACTCATCGACACCATATGCTGTAAGCTTCATAGCCTAGTCTAGAATGACTGTTCTATGCCTAGAACTAGTTAAGACTTCATGGAGCCACATTTCAACCGAGACTCGTCGAAAGGGAAATGAAAGGAACTTGAGAGAACCGGGTGATTTCCGAGACAGAGACTACTTAGAAACCGTAGAAGGGTTGTTCTTCACCGTCGTCGGAAACTCGCATCCAGACGACAGGGTTCTAGCCTACCTAAAATACTTCCCAAGTCCGCAGGGCAAATGGAAACGGCACATGCAGAACTTCGACAGGGCAATAAAGTTCTACGATATCCCCCACCTAAGCGAAACTATAAAATTCATCTCATCTAGGTACCCGCATTATCTATACAACGATCGACTCCTACACATATCGTTCACTGCCGTACCCACAGAAAACGTTAGGACTCATCATCTTCCCGAGGAGAAACTGCGAATACTAGGAGAGCGCAGTGAACTGGACACCCTACAGAGAAAGACCGTCAATCTCGCGTTTGCTCTATCGAAAAAAAGTGGTGTAGAACTGGAAAGGTTTGGTGTCACAGGATCCCTTTTGATTGACGTACATCAGCTTGCATTTTCAGATATTGACCTGACTACCTACGGAAAAAATCACGGACTGGCCGTAAGAAGAGCTCTCCTAGAAACCTTCGATTCTCAAGACCCCCACATCACGAGAGTCAAAGGCGAGGATACGCCAACCCCGGCTAGGCAGTCGCGGCTAAGACTCATGAATGAAGACCAGCTTAGGTTGTTCTACGAGAGGAAGTGGAACCGCGGCCTCTTCATGGGAACACCCTTCTCAGTGAACCCAGTTCTCGAACCAAGCGATCCTCAGGAAAGATATGGCCAATACAGGTATATTCCGATCGACATGGTGGAGGTTCGCGCTAGTGTCACAGACGCATCGGAAAGCATCTTTGTGCCTGCAAAGTACCGCGTTTCTGATACGAGAGTGACCTCTGGCAAGCAGGCAGAGGCAATCAAAGAGATCGTCAGCTATGACAGGGACTATGGTGACATCGCCTTTGAAGGTGAGAAGATTCTGGTTCGTGGAAAGCTTGAGAGAGTTGAGGATACCCTGACTTTGTCCTCTCACCATAGAATTGTCGTAGGCTCACTTGAGGGTCGGGGAGCTGACTACATCAAAGTAGATGCCCAGTAATACTCTACCAAGGAATCACAGGCTCAACTGGGCATGATTCCTCTAAGTGGAATCTTGAATGGGCCTAGCTTTCCCCCGAAATTCACAGCGGTTATTTTAATCACGCCCTCTGATGCCGAAGCAGCCTTTACTCCTTCGGTCATAGCCTTCTTCACACACGCAAGATCTATCCCATTAAGGACAATCTCATAGACGCTGTTAACCCTCTCAGGAACTTTGGAGTCTGTGACAGTCCCACGCAGCTTCGGACAGAACGCATGGTTTGTGGATGCTGGAAGCTTATACTTGTTCGAGCCAACTTTCGAACCTGAACGACAGATTCCACCCGGGAAGGGTGTAACGACGCCTTCAACTGTATTGATCGCGGCCATCGCTTTTTCTGCAGCAGTGAGGCCGTTTTCCTGGGTGTCAGCCATAATGATGAAATTACCTCCTGCAACGCCTCGCCTAACACCAAACCTATCTTCTATCATGAACTCTCCCTCCATCACCGGTATTCTCCAAACCACCCTATCACCTAGCATGTCCTTCTTCTGGTAACCATCTCCAAAAAGCCGGATAGCTCTGCCGATCTTCAGCCTCTTCTTTGCGCCATACATACCATCAAAGGCCGACGTCGTTGGGCACGTCAAGATGCACTGTCCAATTCGGGCAAGCATTTGAGACTTGAATTCTCGACCGGTCCTATGATATATCTGGACATTGACACCGGGCCTTTTGTCAGGAGTCTTGTCTGGCGGTACCGGGGCCCCTTCAATACCCGCCTCGGCTGGAGACATTATTATTGACGAGGCAAATCCTGTGGTGCTTCTTGCTGCCACTTGAGCCCATTGTTCACTCGCGGCCGTGATGAGGATTCTTCCAACTATCATCGGGAAAGCTTCGGCGAATGTATCTTCGATCTCAACAGAAGGCAAACTAGATCACTTCTCAATCTGAATCAGATCCTTGGAGCTTAAAGCTTATCATACTTGATTCGGAACACGTGAAGGATAGGGTTATATTATCAACTCAAGCGATAATCTCTTTCCTCCAGGGATTGATACATGAGAAAAGTCAAGGTTGGCTTCGCAAAAGTAGGGAATATCGGATGCAGCCCTCTCGTAGAGTTTCTTTTTGATGAAAGGGCAGAAAGGGAAGACCTTGAAGTCAGAGTAATCGGCTCAGGCTCGAAGATGGACCCAGACAGTTGCGTTGCGACTGCTAGGGAGATGGTAGATCATAAGCCCGATCTCATAGTCTTCCTGACACCTAACGCTGCACTCCCAGGACCCGCAAAGGCGAGGGAGATATTCAAAGAAAGCAAGATCCCCACAGTAATAGTCTCCGACAATCCCGCCAAGAAGGCGGTCAAAGCCATCGAAGAGGCGGGAATAGGGTACATCATTGTAGAAGGTGACGTAATGATCGGGGCTCGAAAAGAGTTCCTAGATCCTACGGAGATGGCATGTTTCAACTCCGATATTATCAAGATCCTGGCTGTATCAGGGGTCTTTGAAGTCTTACGATCTGAAATTGACAGACTAATCGAGGCGGTTGAGAAAGGATCCACACTAGAATTGCCCAAAACTATCATTGGAAAAGAAAGAGTTGCCGATGTGGCCGACTACTCCAACCCCTATGCCAAAGCGAAGGCTGCCTCAGCTTATGAGATGACTAGGCGCGCTGGCGAACTGAACTTTGAAGGGTGCTTTGTAGAGAAAAACTGGGAGAGATATGTGGAGCTCGTGTGTTCAGGTCACGAGATAATACGGGCAGCAGCTCGACTTGCGGATGAAGCTCGAGAAATGGAGAAGAGTCTCGACACGCTATTGAGAAGACCTCACGACAGTCAGGGTCTGCCACTACTCAAGAGGAAACTCTTAGAGAAACCATACAAGCCCTAGTGGAAACCTCAATTAGAACAACATATTGCACAAGTCAAGGCCGCTCTGGGCTCAGTGTAAGATCTGCGTCCCCTCATGTCACGACCCTTGTGAACAAATGTTTCGGGATAGCACATCGTCCCCTATCTATCCTAATCTGTGAATTGATAAGGTTCATTCGAACCGGAAAGACTTATGCAATCGCAACTAGTAACTGAGAGGTTGCCCGTGAGCGACCACGATTCAGGGTTGGTAGTCTCAGTTTGAAGTTCTTTGAAAAAGTTGATCTAAGTAATGTGCTAATCGTACGATTGAGGCCGAAAGAGGAGATTCGCGAAAAACTCGCGGAAGTCATGTCAGCTAATAGTCTTAGAAGAGCCGTTGTTCTGTCAGCTATCGGTAGCATCTACGAAGCGACATTCTACGGTGTGAAACCTGATTCAGAGCTTCCATACGGTCAAGATCAGATAACCGTAATCAGGAGGACTGGCCCTTTTGAAGTACTAACAATGGAAGGCAATATTCTACCTGCGGAGGAGAGGCTGGTTCCCCATTTGCACGTGACTCTTGGAACTTATGATGGGAATGTGATCGGTGGCCACTTGGACAGAGCAATTGTATACACGACGCTAGAGCTCTTCCTAGCTGAAATTAGAGGCTGCGATGTCATGAAGCATAAAGATGAAGTCTCCGGTGGAATACAGATCAGATTGCCGATCGGAAAGTAAGAAGATTGACGCTCCAAGAAAGATATACTCACACGTTTTCCATTCAAGTATATGCGGAGGAGTATGATGTGTGACGCATGACCGCAAAATCGTGAAGGAGTTGGAAGACAAAGCAAGGCTCCTCCGGAGACATACCATTGAAATGATAAGGTGCGCCGGCAAGGGCTGGGTAGGAGGTTCATTCTCAGAAGCTGAAATAATCACTGCACTACTCTTTCATCATATGAAGTATGATCCTGAGAACCCTAATTGGCCTGACAGAGACAGACTTGTTCTGTCCAAAGCTCATTGTTGTGAGATGCACTACGCCGCCCTGGGCGAAGCAGGCTACTTCTCCAAAGACCTTTTTTCCTTGTACGGAAGGTTCGGAGGAGTGCTCCAGGCCCACAGCCAGAGAACTACGCCAGGAGTAGATTACTCCGGTGGTTCACTCGGCATAGGACTCTCTTTTGCGGTCGGTCAGGCTCTAGCTGCGAGGATAAGCTCTCCAAGAGATCCCAACGGTCGACCGTTTTCAAGATTCCGAGTCTACTGTATCGTAGGCGACGGTGAATGTGACGAGGGCCAAATTTGGGAGGCTGCCATGGCAGCGGCTCACTACAAACTGGACAACCTCACTGCGATCTTGGACAGAAATGAATACCAGTCGACTGGCGCCATAGGCGAGATAATGAACATTGAACCACTTGCAGAGAAATGGAGAAGCTTCTCATGGAACGTTATCGAGATAGACGGTCACAACATCTCTCAGATCTTGGACGCACTGGACGAAACGAAGAAGACCTTGGGCAAACCCAGCGTTATCATAGCACATACGATCAAAGGCAAAGGAGTTCCATCATTTGAGGGTCGAGTTCATTTCACGCCGATAACTGATGACATGTATCATGAGGCTAAGGAAGCTCTGAGATGATCAATTGTTGCCAGAGAAAGGTAGGATGGAATCAAAAATCGTCAGAGAACAGTTCGGCGAACCCAAGACTATGTACAGCGGTCACAGCGAGGCGCTGATCGAAATCGCTGGAAAAAGAAAGGATGTTGTTGTTCTGTACGCAGACTTCCCTCAAGACATAGCAGGTCCATACTACCAAGAGAAGTATCCGGATAGAATATACAACCTTGGCATCGCGGAGGGAAACATGATAACAGTAGCCGCAGGACTAGCAGAGGCCGGAAAGGTTCCGTTTACACATTGTCACAGCATCTTTGCAGTTGGGAGAGGCTACAACCAGATAAGGCAGATAGCGTTTGACCGACTCAACGTGAAGATGGTTCTCTGCAATACTGGCATCTTTTGGGAGTTCATGGGGGGTTCCCATCAAGTAATTGAAGACATCGCCTCACTACGTGCGATACCTGGCATCGTTCTGGTATCCCCTTCAGACGCGGTTGAAGCAGGAAAGGCTGCCATGGCGTCAGCCGAATATGCGGGGCCTGTCGCGATTAGGTTGGCCGAGCCTAAAGTGCCGACCATCTACACGGATGACTATTCATTCGATTTGGGAAAAGCTGTCACGCTCAGGGATGGAGATGACGTGACGATAATCTCGACTGGGATCATGGTGTTGAAATCCATAGTTGCGTCCTCTCTCCTGGCTAGGGAAGGTATAGATGCTAGAGTCATCAACATGCACACCATAAAACCATTGGACGAAGAAATAATCAAGAAATCAGCCCGCGAGACGGGGGCAATAGTGACAGCGGAAGACAGCAATGTTCTAGGCGGGTTGGGTGGCGCCGTTGCTGAAATTGTGACGGAGGATCTCCCAGTTCCTGTGCACAGAATAGGTGTAAGAGACCGATTCGGACAGACTGGAGTCATGGAGGAGCTAGCGAGAGAATATGGCATGGGCGAGGTTGACATAGTCAGAGCAGCCAAAGAGGCAGTCAACAGGAAGACGAAATGAGAATATGCCCCTAAGTTAACAGCCACTAACCACTGGGCCAGTATTTTGAGACAAACGCAGTCGAGAAGCTCAGCCGCGCGAGTGGCGAGCCTCCTTTATGGCTGCACGTGCCAGTCTTATATCGCCAAGTACGTATCCCATTTGGAGGGTGTGCATGACTGTGGAAAGGAGAAAGGTCACGATTCGTGATTTACTTAGAATGAAACAGGAAGGGAAAAAGATAGTTGCCGTAAGCCTTTATGACTATCCGACTTCGGTATTCGCCGACAGATCTGGGGTCGATCTGATTCTGGTGGGAGACGGTAGCGTAGGTATGACCGCTCTTGGGTACAACAGCACCGTACCAGTGACGATGGATGAGATGATTACTTTCTGTAAGGCAGTGGTCAGGGGGGCTAAGTACCCAATAATCTTGGGTGATATGCCGTTCATGTCGTACACCAGCGTGGATGAAGCATTGAGGAATGCTGGGCGCTTTATGAAAGAGGGAGGAGTTGACGCGGTCAAGTTAGAAGGCGGCAAAGAAGTCTCTGACAAGATCAAGGCGGTAAGTGACGCTGGCATTCCAGTAACCGGACACATTGGGTTGACCCCTCAGTCAGCATCTCTTTCAGGAGGATACAAAGTCCAAGGCAGAACCGCCCAAGATGCGAAGAAGATACTGGAGGACGCTCTCTCTGTGGAGCAAAACGGCGCCTTCGCGATAGTGATAGAGTACGCAACCGCAGAAGTGGCAGAGACCGTATCAAGAAAGCTAACAATCCCCGTGTTAGGTTGGGGCTCGGGGCCCCGCTGTGACGGGATCGGATTGAACATATCGGATATTCTCGGCATGTCCCTTGGACTCTCGCCGAAATTTGCGAAGAAATACGCCGACCTTCAAAACGTCGTGACCGATGCTTTAAGCAACTATAGGAAGGAAATTCAAGCCGGTAGGTTCCCTGAGGACGCACACTCCATCCACATGGACAAGAAGGAGCATGAGCAGTTTCTGCAGCTAGTAAGGAATCGAGGTTGAAAGGGTTAATGAGTAGGCTGCCTTAACCTAACAGGTCATTTCCCGTTGCCAGTGCTTGAAGCGGCTACTTCAACATCGACTTTGATCCCTTGCCTCACGCTCTGCGTGACTATGCAGAAGTCTTCGAATACCTCCAAGCACCGCCTCATCTTTGGGACATCTTCCTGTCCTAGGGATGGGTGAATCCTGACTTTCATACCAGCGATTCGCAATCTGCCTTTTTCATTCCTACGAAGTGTTGTCTCTACTGTTGTTTGCAGTTCTCCGACGGTGACTCTGGCCTTGCTCAGACAGAAAAGCAAGCTGGAACTCAGGCAGTTGCCAACAGCGGCAGATAGCAGACGTGACGCGTTCGGGCCAGCACTACTCCCCAGAGGTTCAGGTTCGTCCACCATAATCTGAGGAAGTTCCTGTAGGTCAAATCTCACTCTAAACTGATAATTCTGTATTCTTTCGAGTTCTGTAGTTAAGACCTCTTGCTCCAAAGACATTTCTCCTCATAATAACAGTTGCCCACCGGATCGATAAGTATGGTGGTGGCACATACGTCTTCTTCTGTATGGTCACACGTTCAAGAAGTTCTGAAAACCAAGCGCCAGATAGAGCAAGAGGATTCCGAACACGACATTCCAAGTTGCAGCTCTTGGCAGATGGGTGGATATGGCAGAACTTATGAAGTAATGGCTTATTTATCCAGTAGGCCTGGAAGAAGCAATTATGACAGCAGTTCAGGTGACATTGGTAACTGGTAGAAGTCTGAGCCAAGGCAGGTCAAAAGAGCAGGGCAAGCTCTCCGAATTCTATTTCCAAAGCGTGGCCTGCTGCGAGATCAACGAGGAAGACCTCAAGAAGATTGGTGCAAGCCATAGCCAGAACGTTCGAGTCACGACCGAGCATGGCTCTGTTGTCGTGAAGGCAGTAGCTCCTGCCCAAAAGCCGAAGCCAGGAGTTGTCTTCATGCCTTACGGCATCTGGGCTACACAGCTTTCGGGCTGTGACACTGATGGAACAGGTATGCCGTCCTACAAGGGGATCCCTGCAACAGTGGAGCCAGCCATAGACGAGAAAGTGTTGAGTTTGGAAGAGCTGACGAAAAGATCTTTTGGCGGAGGAGCCTCGGCTTCACGTTCAGGACGCAAAGGGAAAGCGACTTCCAAGTCGCCATAAAAAATGAGAATTCTCAGAGAATGTTTAGGCTAAGATATGGGTGGGAAGATTGAAGGAAGCAACTCTTCGGAGTGTTGTTTGCACAGTATGCGGATGTTGTTGCGACAACCTAGAGGCAACAGTGAAGCACAACGCGGTTGTCAGCGTCAAGAACGCATGCGCAATGTCAACGAGCAAGTTCCACGGTTATGGTACTGAAAGAATTACGAAACCTATGATGAGAAAGAAGGGCGAACTCTCGAATTGCACATACGGGCAAGCAATCGATGCTACGGCACACATACTTACAAGATCCAGATCCCCCCTCTTCTATGGTTGGAGCCTCACCAGTTGTGAAGCGACAGAGGTAGGGGTCGAACTGGCTGAGGAAGCCGGGGGCTTCATCGATAATACAACCTCGACCTGTCATGGACCGATGATATTGGGCGTCCACGAGATTGGAGAATCGTCCTGCACGTTAGGCGAGATCCGACACAGGGCAGATCTCATAATCTACTGGGGATCCAATCCAGTCCATGCCCACCCACTTCACATGTCTAGATACACCGTTCTGAGTAAGGGAAGGTTCCGCCGTTCAAGATCCGAAAGGACCCTCGTCGTAATTGATGTCAGGAGAACAGACACCGCAAAGCTCGCTGACATTTTCGTACAGATCGAACCCAACAAGGACTATGAATTGATGTCGGCCCTAAGAGCCGCTGTCCGCGGCGACGAGATCGAACAGGATGATGTAGCAGGCGTACCAACGGAGACAATAGAAGAACTGGCTGAGAGGATGATAAGCTGCGAGTTTGGGATTCTCTTCTTCGGCCTTGGACTGACTATGAGCGCGGGCAAGAACAAGAACATAGACGCTGCGCTTTCCCTTGTACGCGAGTTGAACTCAAAAACGAAGTTCGTCATAATGCCCATGAGAGGGCACTTCAACGTAAACGGTGCAAACAACGTCACAACCTGGCTTACTGGCTACCCCTATGCCATAGATTTCACACAAGGATACCCAAGATACAATCCAGGTGAGACATCAGCAGTAGATCTTCTTGCCAGAGGAGAGTGCGATTCAGCACTAATAGTTGCATCAGATCCGATATCAAATTTTCCGCAGAAGGCAGCCCGAAACCTTGCCTCGATCCCTCTCGTCAGCATAGACCCGCACGTAACCCCAACGACTCTCTGCTCTGACGTAGTCCTGCCCTCAGCTCATGTAGGGATCGAGACTGTTGGAACAGTGTATAGGATGGACGGGGTTGTACTTGAGACGAAGAAGCTGGTAGACCCTCCAGAAGGCGTCATGACAGATGTTGAGATTCTCACAGCCATTCTTAAGCGTCTGAAATCGATTCGGAGGGCTAGTAAATGAGCAAGGAACTGGCGGTCATCAACGGCACGGTTTTCGATCCATTGAACGGCGTCGCGGGTGAGAAGCTAGACATATTCATTCGCGACGGAAAGATTGTGAACTCTGTCAGCAAGAAAGCACGCACCATAAACGCATCCGGCAAGACCGTAATGCCAGGCGGCGTAGACATCCACTCACACATCGCCGGATCAAAAGTCAACTCTGGTAGACTCCTCCGTCCTGAAGATCACAGAAAAGATGTCGAACCAAGAACGCGAACAACCCATTCAGGCGTCGGTTACTCGATCCCATCGACTCGAACAACCGGCTATCGCTATTCAAGAATGGGGTACACAACGGTCTTCGAACCTGCCACGCCCCCGCTGAAAACAAGACATACACATGAGGAACTGGACGCAACCCCTATTATTGACAAAGGATGCTTCCCGCTACTCGGCAACAACTGGTTCGTGATGGAGTACCTCAGAGACGGAAAGATGAAGGAGTGCGCAGCCTACGTTGCCTGGATGCTCAAGGCAACCAAAGGTTACGCGATTAAGATCGTTAACCCTGGGGGGGTTGAGGTTTGGGGTTGGGGGAAATTCCTACGTCACCTAGATGACACTGTAGTAAACTTCGATATCACACCACGAGAAATAGTCAGAGGGCTATGCAAAGTCAACAAAATGCTGAACCTTCCACATGCGATCCACGTCCACACAAACAACCTGGGCAATCCAGGTAACTACTTGACAACAATCGACACCATGGACGCAGTGAGGGACCTGGCTGATGAGAAAAGGCCGATAATCCATATCACTCATGTACAATTCACAGGATTCGCTGGCTCATCATGGCTCAATCTGAGATCAGGCGCCACGGAGATCGCTGACTACGTAAACAAGCGCGGACATGTCTCAGTAGATCTTGGCCAAGTGATTTTTGGCGACACAACAACTATGACCGCCGATGGACCATTCCAGTACTTCCTCCACACGTTATCCGGAAACAAATGGGTCAACGTAGACGTTGAGGCTGAGACCGGCTCAGGCATCGTGCCCTTCCAATACAAACGTGGAAACTATGTCAACGCGATTCAGTGGGGAATTGGCCTTGAGCTCGCCCTCCTGGTGAACGACCCATGGAGAGTCTTCATGACTACAGATCACCCGAACGGGGGGCCGTTCACCTCCTACCCGAAAGTCATCGCTTGGCTTATGAGCCGAAAAGCACGGGAGAAGACAGTGTCCAAGATCAATCGAACAGCAAAGAGGAGATTGGCCCTCCCCAGCATCGAGAGAGAATATACGCTTGATGAGATATCAATTATTACGCGGGCGGCCCCCGCAAAATCACTTGGGCTGGTCGACAAAGGACATCTTGGCGCAGGCGCCGATGCTGACATCGCGATATACGACATAGACCCCTCGCGAACAGACCTTGAACGGACCCCCACTTTGCTGAGGAGGGCGTTCAAAGAGACATCGTTCACCATAAAGGGAGGCAGAATTGTCTCTAAAGAAGGTCAGATTACAGAGGCGCCCCACGGCAGGACTTTTCACGTGGATAGTGCTGTCTCACCCAGTCTGGAGTCTGATCTACTCGAAGATGTCAGCTCAAAATTCAGGGACTACTATACGATCGAGATCGAGAACTATCCGATATCCGAGAGTTACATTCGAAATCCGTACACCGTTTCGTGCAAGGCAGAGGTCTAGAAAATGTCGAAACTAATCTTCGAAGCGAAACGCCAGCCGCAGGCTCCAGTACACCTAGAACCTCTTTCGCCGCAGAATCTCCTCGACAAAAAGATCGCTGAGATAGCCAAATTCGAGGTTTGGGAAGGTAACCGAAGAGCCAAACTGGGAACCCTATTCAGAATCAAAGAGGACAGGTCGGACGCCTCACAGGAGAGCTCTATCGAAGTGGCTGGCGACCTATCCAAGGCGCGGCGCATTGGCTACAAAATGGCAGCTGGCACAATACGCATCAGAGGCCATGGTGGCTTGTACATCGGCGAATCGATGAGCGGCGGGAGCATAGTCATTGAAGGTGACGCCGGTTCCTGGCTTGGCTCCAACATGAAAGGGGGAGCAATAGATGTTCTTGGGAACGCAGGGGATCTTGTCGGCGCTGCAAGCCGCGGCGCAACCAAGGGAATGACGGGTGGGAGCATCGTGATAAGGGGCAATGCGGGGAGTGAGATTGGTGAATGGATGCTTTCAGGGACGATCAGAATCTCAGGCAGCACCGAGATGTTCCCCGGCGTCCACATGCTAGGGGGAGCCATACATATTGCAGGCGACTGCCCTGGAAGGGCTGGAGCACACATGAAAGGCGGAAAGATAGTTGTATCCGGAAATCTGCCGGCTGTCCTCCCAAGCTTCTCCTTCGAGGAGATTAGAGGGCAGACGAAGATTGAGAGAGACAGTCTCGATGGACCGTTCTATGTCTTCTCTGGCGACAACAATGAGGATGGAAACGGCAGAATTTTCATAAGTGTTCCGCGCAATCCTCAACTCAAATGGTGCGAAAAATTCTTGGAAACATAGGTTGATCGATATGACCAAGAGCGTAAACGTAGAGGCATGCAAACTACTCAGGAACGCGATTCAAGACCCGGAACATTTCGGAATAACAATAAACTCTGAGAGTAGCGCAACGGTGGTGGATGCAGGTGTCAAAGCCCCTGGAGGCTCATTCGCGGGCATACTGGTTACGGATATCTGTCTTGGGGGACTTGGGAAAGCAAGACTTACGCATAAGAGATTTGGTGACGAATACCTATCATCAGTCTTCGTCGAGACTTGGTCCCCAGCCATCGCCACCCTCGGCTCGCAATACGCAGGCTGGCAGATAAAGACCGAAGATTACTTTGCGATGGGCTCTGGACCAGCAAGAGCTCTGGCAATGAAACCGAAGAACCTCTACGAAAAGATAGGCTACCAGGACAAGTCCGAGGAAGCTGTGATCGTCCTTGAGTCAGACAAGCTCCCAACAGCAAATGCTGTAGACTACATCTCCAAAGAGTGCGGGATCTCGACGAAGAACCTGTATGTCATGGTGACGCCGACTTCGTCCCTAGCAGGTTCCATCCAAATAGCTGGCCGAGTCGTGGAGACTGGCATCCACAAGCTCACTGAGCTCGGTCTAGAACCAAAATGCATCACATTTGGATGCGGCTACGCCGCGGTTCCGCCCGTCCACCCCAACCCCACCAAAGCTATGGGAAGAACAAACGACACAATCCTGTACGGCGGCGTCACCCACTACACCGTGACCCATGACGACGATGAGGTTCTCAAGCAGATTGTAGCCAAGGCTCCATCATCAAGTTCAAGAGATTACGGCCGCCCCTTCTATGAGATACTCCGTGAGGCAAAGTTTGACTTCTACAAGATAGATCCTAATCTGTTCGCCCCAGCGGTGGTCACAGTAAGCAATGCAAAGTCAGGCTGCACATACACCTCAGGAAGAGTCAACGACAAGATCCTCAAGGAAACACTCGGCCTAACAAGAGTGTGAATCCCCTAGGGGCGGGCCCCCCTTACTCTTTTCGCGAGACGCACAGAATTACAGTCTTCGCAGAGCCATCTCAGCAGCCGTCACAAAGGGCTCCCAGTAATCAGCTACAGGTGGCGAATAGCACGTGTCTGTCATGGCTACCTCACGTATCGTGAGTCCCTTCTGAATCGCAACCGAGGCCATGTTAATCCTCTGGGCAACCTCCTCTCCTCCAACAATCTGCGTTCCTATGATCCTTCCATGCTCCGGCTCAGCGACAACTTTGATCCTGATGTCCATGCCGCCGGGGTAGTAGTGCGCTCGCGTCTTTGCAGTTATACTGCCAACGATCGGCTTGATACCTACTTCATTAGCCTTTCTTTCGGTAAGACCTGTCTGACCGATCTCAAGACTCAGGAAACGCGTAATGGCAGAACCTAGAACACTGGGTAGTCTCGCATCGCCTCCACCGGCATTTATGCCTGCAACTCTCCCTTGTCTGACTGCGGTCGTTCCGAGCTGAGGCGAGAAGGGCTTTCCAGAGATCATGTGATTCGTCTCAGCA
>CAZVKZ010000021.1:0-12572 GCA_964627775.1 uncultured Candidatus Bathyarchaeia archaeon
ATCTATGGCGTCTCGTGCGATTGACAGACCCACGCCGATCGCTGGCTGAGTGAATTGTTCCTTAGTTTACTTCTTCCTTTCTTCTCTCCATATCCACCCAAGATGTGAGAAGATGAGAACAACCGCAACTATCACTACAGTCCAGACCGCTAGGATCACCTGGTCCATTAAAATGTTGCCGTAAGCCAGAACTGTACAGAGAAGGGCGAACCATGCCCATCTCTTAAGACGATCTCTCTGCTTCATAAGGTATGTGTGTGCTTCGAAATTCAATTGCTCTTCTATCCACCGTAGCCTGTCATAGGTTTTCTTCATCATCCTGTTATCGCCAAGCTGGATGAAAAACAGCCAGATGGAAAACACTATCCAGCTTCCGAATATGGTGACCTGCTGGCTGCCTTCAGGAAGACTTTGAGAGATGCCCAGAAGAAAAAGTGATTGTGCAACGAAGATGGAGCCTGTCACACCCATCGTCTGTTCACGTTGTCTTACAGCCTGATTGAGGGTTTCATATTCCAGCTCGAGGCGCTGTCCTTTCGTGAATGTTGATGTGCCAACCTTCGTGCCCTCGACAAGTATCTGAAGGTAGACGTAGGCGAGTGGAACGGCTATTGAGAACAGGAGAGCAGGAATTGAAAGGATCATGAACAATAACCTCTGATTTCGCTATGGCAATTATCTTAGCAACTGGCAATTTAAGGCTCTTGATCAGGGTGACAGGGCGCCAAGATCAAAGTGTAGTTCTGTGAATACTGCACAGTTGATTCGTTAGGCTCTCAAGCTTTTCCTGAGTTCAACTCTGCCTGTATTCTACTCTTGCGTCTGGTGACTAGGGTTTTCCAAAGACGAATGGCGACAAAAGCTTCAATGATGATTACTACAGACCCAAATCCTATGAATATCAATCCATTTCGCGACTCTTCAAAAACGAACTCATTCAACCTGATAATGATGAATTCAGTGGGCTGCCTGACGGAGAATTGACGCGTAACAGTTGAACCTTCAAACCGCATCTCGATCTCGTAATCGCCTACGGGAAGAGTCATGTTCATGAAGTCTTTGGCTGTGTCCCAAGATCGGTCTGGGGCTGAAGCCTTGTTCTCCACCGCTATAATCCGCGTTAATCGTATAGTTCCTGAAGATGGAAGACTACCTAAGGCGTCCGTGACTCGAAGATGAACTGTGCTGGCCGGGGTTCTGATGTCGACGGTTGAAAGTGGTTCAAGCGCGATCACTCGTGGGTTGAAGTCGTTAGGCTGAAGTGGGACTCCACCTATCGAGAGTTCTATTTCCACATTTTTTTTGGAATCCCGAGGAATAACAAACGTTTGAAATCCAACTTTTGCAGCTTCAAGGATCTGGCCCGATCTAATATCGTAGTCCTCTATCTCACTATTGGTGAGTGTGCTAGCAACCTGCATCCGTGAAACTGGAGGAGCTATTGTCTTGTCCCAAACAACGTACACCCCGGTCTCTTTGGTCATCAGAACAATGCTGCAAGCTGATATTCGCTGTAAATCATCCATCACCTCAAAGCTTACAGGGTTCAGCATTGGAGGCACTTGGATCATACCGGCTGTTGATGCGAAACCGTTCGTGAGCAGAAATAGATCCGTCGCCAAGACGTAGATGGTTCTCTCAATCTCAACATAAGCTGTCAGACGGATAGGTCCAAGACGAAGAGGTACTTGACCGCTTGGCCCGACCTCATGGAAGTTCGGTAACCTCACTTTGAGGGCTTGTCGAGGTTCAGATTCAATATTCATGGTTATGCGATTGGTCTGGGTTACGATCTGAGGAGAAAATGTGAATACTTGTGTGGCACCGGCCCTTTTTACCAGTGGGATCTCCAAAGAGACTTCTGCCCAAATACGGCTCGCGTTGGGACTTGTCAGTTCGGGGGAGTAGGGAGAAACGCTTAGGTTTCTGGGGTTTGCTGGATCCCAGCTGATTCGGGCCTCTAGAGAACTGTTGCGGAATGGAACGGGTGGCGTCACTAATGAGTTATTCCGATCCTCGCGATTGAGCAGTAACACACCTCCTTGGTGTCGTTTCTCGATCGCGACAGTTCCTCTGATAGCCAGCTGAGTTCCTGTTAGGTTGAAGGCGAGATGTGCTAGGGATGCCTCAGCTTGCGGACGAACCAGGTATAGAGGAATGATGAAGTTCTCGCCTCCGCTCTGGACTGCTAATTCCCAAGGCCCGGGACGGTCTTCTGCTTTGAATACATACAGTCGCGTTGAGGAATGGGCTAACATCTTTCTGGAAGCAATCTCTTGATTGGAGCTAAGCAACACCGCTGTAAGATCTCTTTCGGCTTTGATCCAGATCTCTTCTCCATGCATGAACACGGGGGTTCCAGAATCGGGATCGTAAAAGTGGCAGCAGCTGAATCCGATCTTGAACGGTAGGCCATCATTTGATCCGTAGACAGGGAGTTGAGGGATCAGCAGAACAAGGGTTAAGGCGCAGATTGAAATGCGAATCATGGCTATTGCGTTCTCCGAGTCGTCATGATGAAGACAGCAAGTAGAGGGATCAGAAACACGAAAAGCTGAAACGCCTTGCCAGTAACATCATGCGGAAGCAAGGAATCGGCTCCCAAGACTATTAGAAAAGTAAGAACACTTGCCATAAGAGTCGTAGACGCAATTCTCACTTTGTCTACCGATATGGGTTCACCCCCATCTATTGAGTCCCTCACGGGTTTAGATCCAGATGTGCTGTGGGCTTGAAAGTAGAGCAGGAGCGCCAAGGTAAGCACATAGAGGCCATTAACCCAGTCCGGGGGAGGTGCGATATCGAAAGAGTATAGGGAGGCGCTATGCCAAAACAGAGGTGTGGCAACAAAGGCGGCAACCGAGAAAAGAAGATAGTCCAGTCTTAGACCCGCATCCTCCAGCGGGGTCAACCCGGGAACGTTTGCGAATGCATGCCTGGTCTCTAGGAGGTTGGAAGTCGCAAGAAAGGCTACGCACAAATATATCGTGACGCTCAGCAAAAGCACGGTTACCAAATCATCCCTCCGATGGCGGAACACATCCTGGAGGTGCAACAGGGCCATACAAGGGAAGAGGGTAGCTTCAGTTATCAAAACCGTAAAGGATGCCTTCAGTGCATATTCTAATGGGACGAATCGAGTGAAGAGCGCTGAGATAAACAGTGCAGCAACGAGGATCGCGACTCCCATATGGATTGTGAAGAAGGCGCTGCTGAACATTTCAGAACGTTTAGGATTCTTTTCACGTGTCAGAAGCTGGACGGAGTATAGCAACGCCTTGGCAACTCCCGCAAAGAAGATGATAGTTGAGGCACCTCCACTGCTGAGTGAAACGATTACTCTGTACCCCAAGGCGAAGTACACACCCTGTGAGAGAGCGACGTAGGCTGACGGGAGGATGAGCCCGCCAATGAACAACCAGTCGGGCGTGATTCTCGGTATTCGCATCAAGCCACGATCATGCCTGACTTCTTGGCAGCCAGATATATCTGGGAAAGAACACCTAGGATCTCGTCTGGCTCGCAAGACTTCAGTGGAACACCTATCAGCCTACAGATACAGCTAAGTTGCTCCAGCGCTCTCTTTTCGTGGATTCCAGCTGCATCATAGCCAATCTTGACAAGTGAATTGTCTATACCCGCCTTGGCAAAAAGGGAGATGGTCTTCATCGCGACAACCTGAACGGCGTGGCGGTGCAGAAGCTTCCCCAGAGCCTTGAATTCAGCAGGATTTGGGTTCTCCAAATCCGTGACCACGATAATCAACGAACGTTGCCGGACTTCGCGAAGCAGACATTCAACCAAGCTCCAGAGATTCACCATTCCAGTGGGCTGGATGTTGTAGGTCGCCCTGAGAATTCGGATGAGCTGCCATTGCCTGCTTTGTCCCGGAACGGCCAAAGTATAACAGCTATCTCCTAAGCCGAGAAGGACCCTCTCACCACCCAAGCTGGCCGCGTAGGCTACGGCCACAATTGCTTCGATTGTGTAATCGAGCTTTCGATGCCCAACCGATCCGTCGAGGAAACTCTCCTTAGCGTCGAGAGCAAAAACCAGGTTCAGGTTGCGATCAGCCTCGAATTCTCTAAGCATCAACGAGTGTCGAGGAGACTTTGCCACGGCCTTCCATGCTATGCGTCTAAAGTCGTCTCCGGGGAAATACTCTCGTATTCCACGGAAATCTGAACCCAACCCGGGGTTGCTTATCGCCTTCTGTCCAACGAGTGCTACGTGCGGAATCCGGGAGGCCCCCACAATACGGGAGACTTCAGCTGATCGCAGTCGCGGATAGACCTCAAGTTTCGATTTCACTGGCATAGATAGTGAGAAGGAGGCGAACCCTAGAGGGTCGACAGCCTCGACAGTCAAACCACCTATTTCGTAGTCGCCGATCTGAGCAGCCTGTATTGTGAAATGCATCGTGGCTTCATCATTACCGCCTATTCTTAGGGTTGATCTTGGCGATCCAGATCTCACTACAAGAGCCTCTGGCACTTTGTCCCTGACAATCAAGTATGCAGTGGCTCTACTGCTAGGGTTTAGTAACCTAAGACTGACATCGGTTTCTCTACCGACTTCGAGTTGATAATCCGTGATGCGTCGTTCAATCTTGAGTTTCTTGATAATTTTGACGGTGAGACTGAGTTGAAGGCTTTCGATCATGACGATCAGGATAAGTGCTGAAGATGCGACCGCGAATGTTGGGTTGCCAGATAACCAACCCACGAATGAGAATAGTACTATTGCTAGTAGTGCGGATGCTCCCCGACGCGTTAGCATCGATTCACCTAGGGGCCTCAATTCTTGAGACAAGATCGGAGATCAATCCGTTGAGCTGCTTGTACTGGAGCTTGTGGTCAAGAACTCCGACATCTGAGGCGTATTGAGGTGCCAGCAGAACGCGGTGGTTGAGGATTGGAAACGCCAGTTTCTTCACGTCATCAGGGATAACGTAGTCTCTCCCTTCAAGTACTGCTAATGCTCGACAGGAGTTAAGGAGGTGAACCGCGGCCTTTGGGCTTCCTCCTAGGGCTATCTTTCCCTGCTCCTCTCTCGTTGCCTCTATTATCTCGACCACATATTCTAAAACGTCGGGCTTAACTTGGACAGATTTCCGGATCAACTCCTTCGCGTCTAGGATCTCTTGGCGTGGAGCGATCTCGACTACGTCTGGAATATCCATCCCCTTCAGGGCGTACTCAAGGATGTGAACGCCCTCTTCGTGGTCTGGGTAATCGACCATCAGCCTAAACATGAATCTGTCAAGCTGTGATTCTGGAAGAGTATAGGTTCCTTCCAACTCTATTGGGTTCTGTGTCGCGAGCACCATGAATGGTTCCTGGAGCCTCTCCGTGTAACCTTCAACGGTTACTTGCCGCTCCTGCATCGCTTCGAGAAGTGAGGATTGAGTCTTGGGCGTCGCGCGGTTGATCTCGTCTGCTAACACCACATTAGCGAAGATCGGCCCCCGCCTAAAGCTGAACTCTTGGGTCTTGACGTTGAATACGTATGTGCCCATCACATCCGAAGGAAGCATGTCCGGTGTGAACTGGATGCGTTTGAAACTGAGACTGAGGGATTGCGAGAAGGCCTTAGCCATCAGCGTCTTTGCAACTCCAGGGACGCCTTCAAGCAAGACATGCCTGTCCGCGAGGAGCGCGACCATCATAAGTCTGAGAATCTCTTCCTTGCCGACGATGACCTTTCTGAATTCGGCAAGAAGCCTCGAGTACAAGTTATCAACGTCTGATATCATCAAATCTCTTTCCCCTCTGATTGCCTGATTGCTTCTAGGTAACCGTGATAGAGCCGGTTGAAGGTTGAAGCTTCAGTCACACCTCGGGGACTAAGGCGCTCACATTCGGCAATGAACGTCTTGCCGGCTTGAGTAAGTCCGCCGCCAACTCGTTTCACATCCTCACACATCATCATAAGCAGGGGAGAAAAGTTGGGATTTGACCCACTGAGCTCGTACAGTGCTTGGGCTGTCAGACTCTTTCGATAGGGGTCGGTTTTCTTCTGCATGGTGGTATCAGGTTGCCTGATAATCCTAGATAACCTGTAAAATAGGTATAGGCTGATCGCTGAGGCCCCAAGGAAGAACAGCGGCCCGAGCTCTGAAATCGAAACAATCAATTCACAACATCCCTTTGGTTGCCGTTCTGCACTAATTTGTCGTAGATCTTACATAGATCCTTTACAAAGAGTTCAACTTCACCTTTCGGAATGGCTTGGGATCCGAACCTCGCCCGCTCGTAGGTTTTGTAGATTCTCCCCAATTCATCTTCCGTTGACTTGAGAGAGGGGGTTGTTTTGATCTTCTGCATGATCTCGCGTTCGGTCTGGTCGATCTTTTCCTCAAGTCCAGAGGCTGATGCGAGGGCACTCCTGGCCTCTCTATAGCCCTGTATCACTGCTTGCGGAATTCCGATGCTGCAGATCAACTTCTCAATCTTCCCAACCGCGTCCACTTTAGCGACGATTATGGGTCTTCTAGCCCGTGTCTGCGACATACCCGCCCTCCTCTCATAAATTGAAAAGCCCGACAGTCCCGCGACAACTAATCCAAGCAGAACAGCAATGCCTGCAACTATCTGTGTGATGATTGAGATCAAGTGATTCTTGATACCTCGTACCATGTGGTTCCGATCTGAAGCGTGGAATCTGATTTCAGGTCGCCGATGTAGAGGGGCTGCAGTGGCGACAGCTGGATGTAGGTTCCATGCGGGAATGCGGAGAAGCCCTGAATTGCCAGATCAACTGATGTTCTTCTCTCGCCGACGATCGTCATGTTGACTTTCTGAGGCTTCCCAAGGTTGACGCCCTGATAGAACACCGCCATGTTCTCGCCAGACGAGATCCAACCGTCCATGTTGGCGTCGTTCATTTCGAGTACGTCGGGCGTTTGGAATTCGTAGTGAAAGACCCATCGTAGAGACACCGTTGGTTTTGATTCGACCAGAGAGATCGAAACGTTTCCAAGAACACCGAGATGTCTAGCGAAGACTGTGTAGTTGCCAGGCGAAAGCCAAAAGGATACGGTTCCAGTACGGTTGGTTACGCCATATGCAATTTGGACCAACAATTCGCCGGTTGCTGTTGGTTCACCAAACATTGCTGTCTCGGACTCGCCCAGATCTTCGGGGTTGGGTACTTCAACTGATACGTTTATTGGCACGCCCCTAACTAAACGCCGACTTCGAGGCGTGTTCTCCAAGACCGTCACGGATGTCTGAACAAGTACCTGTTTCGCAACCTGTTCAGCCTGTGCAGACCCCGGGTTCTGATTGAATGGGTTTGTGCCTTCCGAGCCGACTATGATTGTACGGTAATTGATCAAGGATATAGATAGGACACCGTAGATGAAAGCCGACACTACGAGCGCGGTTGCCATCACGACCCTTTTACTCGACCAAGTCACTAGTTTCCCAACTCAGTTGGTTAAAGACCGTAATGAGATCTGCCAGTTCTTTGTTATCTTCGGCCATAGCATAGTTTTAAACTGATCTCCTGCCGACGCACAATAGAAGTTTGAACCGTCAGAGGTTGAAGTGCGTGAATTTTGTATCCAACTCTGCTGGAAACACAGCCGTGAATCCTGCTTGGTAAACAATGCCCAAGGGGGAGCGGTCGTACTGTTTGAGACATTTTGGTGAAGAAGTGTAACAATGTTAAGCAACGCTATCTTAATAGATCAGGGTCATGCTGTACGAGCGAGAAGAAATGATGCGAGGATCAGCTATTCTCGGTCTGTGGAAAGCAATCCTTGCAACAGCGTTGGTGTTTTCCCTAACATATCTAGCCTTCAAACTCTCTCCACTTGCAGACGCTTACAAGAATAAGATCAAAAAATCAGACTGAAGCAAACGCCTACGCGCCGCTTGTTTTGCTTCCCCCGAAAGGGGGTCGAGGCAGAGACAAATGCATTAGGGTTGAAAGATTTAATATTACGTGTCCGGATTGCATTCAAGCGATAACCATGCGGTTCGGTCTAATGGATAGATAGGTGCTAAAGGCTATGAGCCTCACAAAACTCCGGTTATCAATGATTGGAACACTGACTTTGCTGATAGCTCTCTCCACGCTCTTCTTCGCAGTCATTCTGAACTTCTTGGGGATAACAAATATCATGTCCCTGGCCGTTCTCGTTGTCCTCTTTAATCTAGCTCAGTGGCTATTCGGCCCGTACATGATTAACTCGATCTATCGTGTGAAAGAGGTATCCGCATCGGATAGTCCTGAGCTTTACAGTACGGTTGAACGGCTGAGTCACAAGATTGGCTTGAGCATGCCCAAAGTAATGTTGGCTGACATACCTATCCCCAACGCGTTTGCTTACGGTTCACCCGTAGCTGGCAGCAGGGTTGCGGTGACCAGCGGAATGCTCAGGGAGCTTGAAGATGAGGAGGTTGAAGCGGTCCTAGGTCATGAACTCGGACACTTGAAGAACAGAGATGTTCAGGTAATGATGTTCGCATCGATCCTGCCGGCGATCTTCTACTTCGTAGCTAACTCGATGATGATGTCAGCATACTATGGTGGAGGAAGACAGAGAGAAGGTGGAGGCACCGCACCATTGCTCATTGGCATGGTATCCATGGTGATCTACTACATACTGACGCTATTAGTGCTCGGCCTGAGCAGGTTGCGCGAGTACTATGCTGACCAGAGGAGCGTATCAGTAGTTGATGATGGTGCAAGAAAGCTCTCTGAGGCCCTTGCGAAGATCGTGTCCTCCAGCAGTAAGATGAAGCTGCAAAGGCAAGCTCCGGCGAACCTGAACAGCTTCAAAGCACTATTCATCGAAGACCCTGATAGCGCCGAGCGCAACGAGATAGCCCTCTCAGGCACCAGGAAGTTCAAGACAGATCAGCAGCTCGTCGATGACATACTGTCCCGAAAGGCAAGCGCTACAGAACGCATTCTGGAGCTGTTGTCGACTCACCCAAACATCGTGAAGAGACTGCAGGCACTGCAGAGATCAGCCTAGACCCATCCGCAGATATAGAACTCATTCAGGCTGAGACGTAGTAAGTTAATGTGAAGCCTATGGCCGCAAAATTCGAGGTCTTCAAGGACTCAAGTGGATAATTTCGTTTCAGGCTGAGAGCATCGAACAAAGAGATCATTGCCATATGTGAAGCCTATGCGAGCAAAGCAGCATGCTGGATGAGGATAGAGTCCGCCAAGAATAACGCATCCACAGCTAAGATCGACGATCAGAAAGTGACAGCTGCACCTTCACTCCTTTTTTGGAGATATTCAATCTGATTATTGCTCAGGTTTTTTCGGATTTGCTCGTCACGCATCATGTGTGTCCATCCAAGTTCGGAGTGGCACAACGTTATCAATTGATTCAAAACCCAATGACTTAGATATTCCAATGAAGTACTATTCCGGAGAAGGGCTATGGATTTCGAGAAGCTCGGCGCGTTCTATCTGGGGAAGGAATACGACATAGAAAAAGGGAGACTCCTAGACAAACTGGTGGTATATGACACCAGAGATTTGACTACCCACGCTGTTTGCGTTGGCATGACCGGAAGCGGGAAAACAGGACTGTGCATAACCCTTCTTGAGGAGGCGGCTATTGATCATGTCCCCGCCCTCATCATAGACCCTAAGGGCGACATAACTAACCTGCTGCTTACCTTCCCTGAGCTTCGACCCGAAGACTTCCGTCGCTGGATCAACCTAGACGATGCCCGACGCAAGGGTCTGAGTGAGGACGAGTTTGCGGCCCAGCAGGCAGAGCTATGGCGAAAAGGACTTGCCGATTGGGGTCAGGATGGTGCCAGAACTAGGACGCTGCGTGAGTCATCTGACTTCGTCATCTACACCCCAGGGAGCGACGCTGGGATTCCAGTATCGATCCTTCAGTCTTTCGGTGCACCGCGGCTCAGCTGGGATACTGATGAGGAGATGTTGCGTGAACGAATTCAGGGAACGGTCAGCGCGTTACTAGGGCTAATTGGGTTGGACGCTGATCCTGTTCGCTCTCGAGAGCATATTCTAATAGCGACCCTGTTTGAGCACTTCTGGCGCCAAGGTGAAGATCTCGGTCTTCTCAAACTCATATTGGCCATTCAGAATCCGCCTATCCGCCAGCTGGGTGCCTTTGACGTTGAGACCTTCTTTCCCAGCAAGGATCGTCTTGAGCTTGCCATGAACCTGAACAACATCATCGCTGCGCCCAGTTTCCAGAGTTGGCTCAAAGGACAGCCACTGGATATTTCCGGGTTCCTGGGCACTCCTGACGGCAAGACGCGACACTCCATATTCTATGTCGCTCACCTGAGCGATGCTGAACGGATGTTCTTCGTGACAATGCTGCTCAACCAAGTCATAACTTGGATGCGTGCACAGCCTGGCACCACGAGCTTGCGCGCGCTTCTCTACATGGATGAGATCTTCGGTTTCTTCCCGCCAGTCGCCAATCCGCCGAGCAAGAGGCCAATGTTGACCCTGCTCAAACAGGCTCGGGCCTTCGGCCTTGGTGTTGTCCTGACCACCCAGAACCCAGTCGATCTGGACTATAAAGGATTGACAAACGCTGGGACATGGTTCATAGGTCGTCTGCAGACTGAACGGGACAAGATGCGTGTCCTGGAGGGCCTGGAGAGCGCCTCTTCAGTTGCTGGTCAGACTCTGAATCGTGAAGCATTCAGCCGCATCATCTCCTCCTTGGGTAATCGCGTCTTCTTGCTGCACAATGTCCACGAAGAAGCTCCTGTCACTTTCCACACTAGATGGGCTATGAGTTATCTGCGGGGTCCTCTAACCAAGATTCAGGTGCAGGACCTGATGAGTGGGCGCCAACCAGATCAACCGATAGCCCCACCTTCAGCGAAGACCGAGGGCATCTCTGCTCAAGCGGTCGGAGTGGCGGCGACTCAAATTACTGCAGGTCGTGTCTTTAGAACTTCACCGCCAGTGCTTGCGCCGGAAATCCAGCAGGTCTATCTTCCGGTCCGCAAAGGCTTTGCAGCATCTTTGCGGGATATCGAGAAGAGAGAGGGTGCGATTGCTGATGTTCAAGACCGCAGCCTGTCTTACCTGCCAGCTGTATTGGGAATGGGGCGTCTTCACTTCGTTGATCGGCGCCTAAACCTTGATGAGAGGCAGGACTTTGCTCTGCTAGCTCAGCCTCCACGTGAGACTGGACGGCTTGCTTGGGAAGAAGCATTGTCATTGGATCTGTCGCAGAACGAATTGGTCAATCGTCCGGAGCCAGACGCCAACTTTGAGCAGTTACCCGAGTCAATTAACGAACCTCGCGAGTTCAACGTGTTGAAGCAGGATCTCACCGACCATCTTTACCGCAATTGTAGCCTGAAGCTTCTATACAATTCAGTGCTCAAATCGTACTCCAAGCCGGGTGAGAATGAACGTGACTTCCAGATGCGCCTCAGCCAGCTCGCGCGTGAACGTCGAGATGAGGAGGTTGACGAGCTTAACAAGCGCTACGAGAAACGGCTTCAGAGTCTTGAGGATCGGCTGCGCCGCACCCAGGCAATCCTATCTAGGCGAGAAGCTGATGCTGAGGCGCGAAAGCGTGAAGTCATGGTCTCCGTCGGGGAATCTGTGCTGGGAATGTTTCTCGGTCGACGTTCTACCCGATCAGCATCCACAGCCATGAGCAAGTACCGCCAGAGCACCTCAGCCAAGATGAGCGCTAAAGAGGCAGAAGAGAACGCGAAAGCCCTGCAGGGTGAGATCGATCAGTTGGAGCAGGAGCTGAAACAGGAGAGCGACGCGATCTCCTCACGATGGGAGGAGGCTCTCAAGAGGCTTGAGGAGATCCAGGTGAGGCCCAGCCGAAGTGATGTTGAGGTTGACATATTCGCACTTGCGTGGGCACCTCACTGGCAGATCATCTATCGTGATCCGAAGGGGAACAGCCGCATCGAGCTTTTGCAGGCATACTAGAATTTGAGAGCCACAAGAGCGGTGGATTTTGGCAGGATGCGCTGACTGAAGCGCTTGTGCGGTATCCACATCTGAATGCGCGCTCATGAGCCTACTCGTGAGAACAATTATATGCTGTCTTCTGCTCAGATCCAGATGAGTGATCGATGATCATGTCCGTTGAACAGGAGATGTTGGAGGAACTGAAGAAGATCAGAGAAGCTGTTACTCCTGAGCCTCCGCCTCCACCACCTGAAGGTCTCTGGGCTGAGCTCATGGATTTCGTAGGCAAGTCCGGGGTGCTTGGACTGGCTATCGGCTTCATTATGGGCCTCTACATAAACAAGGTGGTCTCTGCGCTCGTCTCAGATATAATAATGCCGATCCCAGGTGCGTTCGTGCCCGGAGGTGACTGGAGAAATGCAACAGTAAGCATACCAGTTGGGCAGGGAATGAATTTTGCAGTGGGAGACTTTGTAGGTGTCGTAATCGATTTTCTGATCGTAGCGGTTGTTGTCTTCCTAATAGCCAAATACGCTAGGAGAATAGGCCTCAAGTAGCATTCGCGGATTCTGCATGAGGCTGAATCGGCTCTGTTCTATAGCGATCCGGCTGCTACTTTGCTTGTTATCTCATAAGGTTTATACCGGCGCCAACTGGAGTAC
>CAZVKZ010000021.1:12582-13424 GCA_964627775.1 uncultured Candidatus Bathyarchaeia archaeon
AGTACTACCTGATCACATGCTTCTTTCGAGGAAATTCTTCTCTGCAGTTCTGATGCTATCGCTCTCTCCAATTTTGCCCACCCTTTACTCTGCCCATGTGTACGCTTCGCCTGAAGAGTACACACACGGCGTCCTCGCCGAATACATAGACAGCGTCTATTGTTCAACATGCCGAGCGGAACTGCCGACAATAAGCTCGCTCTATAAGGAGTTGAGAGGCGGCTATATCCCAGTCGCCTATCATGCTCTTGATGAATGGGTGACAAACGCAAGCTTACAGATGATGGTGAAGTTCACAGTCGTACAGACACCTTATCACGTCTTCGACGGAGGCTATGTGCAGGGTGGGGGCTTCATCTCAAAGCAATGGATCGATAAGGCTGGAGCAAGACCGGTACACAAAATAGAGCTAGCCGTGAAGAAGACGGTTTCCGCATCCAATCTGACCTACTACGGTTCAGTGAGGGAATTGGACGGTCAGCCCCTCGAAGGTCTTCTTCGAATATTCATTGTTGAGAACAAAATCAATGCGCAGAATCTGGAGTGGAACTTTGTCTTCAGAGATTTCGGCATTGAACAGAGCGTCAACATCTCACCCAACGGTTACACCAGGTTCTCAGGCTCATGGAAGCCAAGAACAGAATACAAAATTGAGAACCTGATGGTGATTGCTTCAGTCTGGAAGAGGGATGAGACTGGCAGGCTCCTATCGATTCAAGCCACCAACGACGAATTCAGCGGTATCCCAATCACCGACACGACGCCCGATGGCAAACCACCCACAACCACCTCTACACCAACCTCTACGATAACACCGACGCCCTCACCGACGGACACACAGA
>CAZVKZ010000022.1:0-12710 GCA_964627775.1 uncultured Candidatus Bathyarchaeia archaeon
CCAAGGTTCTCTATGGCTAGTCTGACTTTGATTCTTGAAACGTTCTCTCCCAATCTGTTCCACCAATGAGACTGGCTATTATGTGGTGGTCTGGCGAGATTTCATGGAGTGGCTCCTCGACGATTGAGCTTGCTTCCTGCAGCTCCATGGCCTGAAGAGCTATGCCTTGGATAAGATTCTGTCGAGGATCGTGGCAATCTCATCCAGATGCTCCTGCTTGACCATGGGATGTATTGGCAATGAGAAGACTTGGCGCGCCGCTCTCTCCGTTTCTACAAGCTCGGCTTTGTAGGGGCTGCCGAGTCGTCTGTAGAACGGGAGAAGATGGACCGGGGTCTCGTAGTATACTGCTGCTTCAATGTTCTTTGCGCGAAGCCTCTCCACGACTCTGTTCCGCTTGCCTGCGTTGGCTCCTTTCAGTCGGACCGTGTAGAGGTGCCATGCGTGCTTTCTCCCCTCTGGCTCGGTGGGTACTTCAATATTCTTGACGGTCTGCAGTTTCTCGGAGAGGTAGTGTGCGTTCTTTCTGCGTGACTCCAAGAAGGTATTGAGTTTTCTCAGTTGTGCGATTCCGATTGCTGCAGCGATCTCAGACATGCGATAGTTGTGCCCGAGCCTAGAAACCCAGTACGGCCTCTCCTCGCCGTGGCTCCTCACACATCTGAGCTTCTCCGCCAGCTCGCTATCATTTGTGGTGACCATACCCCCCTCACCTGTTGTGATATTCTTGACGCCATAGAAGCTGAAGCATGAAGCGTCGCCTATGCTGCCCACCTTCTTGTCAAAATATTCGGCTCCAACGGACTGCGCTGCATCCTCTACTACAGTCAACCCGTGTTCGCGTGAGATCTTCATTATTGGCTTCAAATCTGCCGGAAGACCGTAGAGGTCGACTGGAATGACCGCGCTTGTGCGGTTCGATACTTTGCTCTCTATGCTATCAATCCTTAGGCAGAAGGTTCTAGGGTCGATATCTACGAAGACAGGTTTGGCGCCGGCAAGGAGTACTGCTTCAGCAGTAGACGTAAAAGTGAAGGATGGTATTATGACCTCGTCACCTTGCCCGACCTCCGAGGCGAGAAGTGCAGCATGCAACGCGGCTGTGCCACTGTTAACTGCGATCGCATGTTTGGCGTCGGTGTACCGCGCAAACTCTTTCTCGAATTGGAGGACTCTTGGACCTGCACCGCTCTTGTCCGTCAGGATACCATCCTTGAGGACCTCAGTGACTGCATCTATCTCCTCCTTGCCTACGCAAGGTTGATTTATCCTCAGAAAGCTTCGCATGAAGAATACTCCTTTTGAGCGGTGATACTCAAAAGGTTGACCGCCATAATCTTAAGCCTTGCTAACCGCCAGATAAGCCAACTGAGAATCGATTGTGAAAGTGATCGTGTTATTGCAAGCCTGTAATCGATCCAAGTCCTGCCAAAGATTGACATATTGCTGACATGGAACTGCGCTGGATGACTTATTCTTTGCTCGTTCACTCTTGTGTTTAGCACGCGCCAGCGTAATACTTATTATAATCTAGTATAGGTCTTGTTTACCGGTCCTTATAGGGGAAGACTATATGGCTTTGCCTCAACTTTCAGGCCAACAGATTCTTGTATTGAAAGAGGGCTCGACCAGGTCAAGAGGAAGAGAGGCCCAACGCGCCAACGTCATAGCTGTTCGAGCAATAAGTGAAGTGGTGAGGAGTTCTCTTGGTCCCAAAGGCATGGACAAGATGTTAGTGGACGCCTTTGGCGACATCACGGTGACGAACGACGGTGCGACGATTCTCAAGGAGATGGAAGTAGAGCATCCTGTCGCCAAGATGATGGTTGATGTTGCTAAAACACAGGATCAAGAGGTTGGAGATGGGACAACAACCGCTGTCGTCCTGGCTGGGGAGCTACTCAGTAAGGCCCAATCCTTGATGGAGAAGGGTGTCCACCCAAGCATCATAGTCGAAGGCTACGCAACGGCCCTTGAGAAGTCGAGGGGATGGCTCGACGAGATAGCGATCAAGGTAAACCCCTCTGACAAGAAGATGCTTCGAAGAATAGCTGACGTAGCCATGGCGACGAAGTTCCTAACCGAGGAGAAGGAGAGGCTTGCATCCATAGTTGTCGATGCTGTCCTAGCCGTGGCCGAGCTGAAATCTGGAAAGTACACCGTCGATATAGAAGATGTCAAAGTTGAGAAGAAGCCAGGTGGTGGCATATCGGACACCAGACTGATCAAAGGATTAGTCGTCGACAAGGAAGTTATCCATGGCAGAATGCCCAAGCGTGTTGAGAACGCAAAGATCGCCCTTGTGATCAAGCCCTTCGAGATTGAGAAGACAGAGTTCGACTCGAAGCTCTCCGTCGAGACGCCAGAACAGCTCGAAGCGTTCATCAAGAAAGAAGATAAGCTCCTCGAAGAGATGGTTGATAAACTCAGCGAGGCCGGGTCTAAAGTGCTCCTGTGCCAGAGAGGAATAGATGACATGGCCCAGCATTACATGGCAAGACGTGGAATACTCGCCGCGAGAAGACTGAAGGTCTCGGACATGGAGAGGCTGGCCAAAGCAACAGGAGCGAGAATAGTCACCGAAGCCACCGGCTTAAGCCCATCAGACCTCGGCTACGCCAAGCTCGTTGAGGAGAGAAAGATCGGGGAAGACAGGATGCTCTTCATCGAAGGATGCAAAGACCCCAAGGCCGTCACCATATTCATTCGAGGAGGCACCGAGAGGATTGTCAACGAGGCCGAGCGGGCGATCCACGACGCACTATGCGTTGTCAGAGATGTTATCCAAGAACCCAAGATCGTTGCTGGCGGAGGATCCCCGGAGTCAGAGGTCGCAAGAAGGCTGAGGGAATATGCACGTAAAACCTCCGGGCGAGAACAGCTTGCAATCCTCGCGTTTGCTGAAGCCCTCGAATCTATCCCAATGGCCCTCGCCGAGAACGCTGGCCTAGATCCAGTTGATATACTAGTAGACCTGCGCGCCAGACACGAGAAGGGCCAGACATGGGCTGGCGTAGATACGACCAAAGGTGGAGTTGGAGATATGTACAAGCTTGGGGTGTTGGAGCCCATGTCAGTCAAGAGACAAGCGCTCGCGTCTGCCGGCGAGGCTTCAAGCATGATTATGAAGATCGACGACATGATCGCTGTCGGAAAGCTCACAGGCGGGGCACCGCCTTCCAAGACACCAGAGGAGGGTGCTGGTGAGACAGAAGAGTCCTAGAAGAGAGTCCCCAGTACTAATAGGACCCGCCAAACTCACAAGGTTCGAGAAGGCCAGGATAGTGGGAGCTAGGGCACTCCAAATCTCCATGGGAGCACCTGTACTACTGGATCTTGATGGCACAACAAGATCCCCAATAGCCATCGCTCTAATGGAACTTGAAGAAAACGTTTTACCCATGAGCATAAGGCGAAGGCTGCCTGATGGGACGAGCCAGAACATTCCACTAAGACTCTTAGTCAAGAAGAAGATAGGTGACTAACGCGGATAGTCCACTGACAAAGACCTCACAGCTAGAGACTCCAAGCAACCCTTCACATCTGCAATCTAGAGCTTAGCAAGCAGGTTCTACAAGAAAGGGTATGCAGGGTATCTTAGCCTTTACTGGACGCCGACTGTTCTCCAGAGTTATGGCGGGGTCACTTGTCGCCTTTGTGGGGCACTGTCTCACAAGCCATGCAGACAATGCATGCGGATTCGTTGGCTGGATCAGACTTCTTGTTCGAGAGTGGATGATCTGGGGTCTCTGTCCACTCGAAGACCGATGCGGAGCATACTGAGATGCAAACACCGTCAGCATTGCAGTTATCGAAGTCAACCGCAACGTTTGTACCGTGTATTCCCTGCTTCCCGGGTGGTTGGACTTCACCCAAAACATTGTGTCCGGAGTTTTCACCGCTAGAGTTCAGTTTCTTCTGGAAATCAGGATCTATTGGAAGAATGAGTTCACCTCATTGAAGGGTTTCGCCTGGAACTTTTTTCCAGTCTTAGCGAGAATAGGCCTCGACAAGGTCTCTTGCAGTGACTATACCTAAGATTTCACCGTCCTTCACCACTGGAAGTCTCCTAATGTGTCGTGAGGCCATCATGAGTGCTGTCTTGTGAATGCTGCTGCCTGTGGGTATGGTCACAAGAGGTTTCGATGCTAGTTCACCGGTCTTCGTCTCCAGAGAGAGCTTACGAGCCAATACCTTCGTTAGCAGATCGCGCTCGGTGAATATTCCTTCGGGTTTGCCTGAGTCTTCTACTAAGACGCTTCCGATCCTCATATCTCCCATCATTCTTGCAGCCCGTCTGACCGTTATTTCGGGTTCGACTGTGACGACTTTCCTCGTCATTATTTCATCAACTTTGATCATTGTCTCAGGTATCTTGGGAAGTGTTCGAATCAAATCTGACGCCGTAATGATGCCGGTGACTCTTCCTTCCTTGAGGACTACCAGCCTCCCCTTCTCTTTGATCATCGTCTGCGCGGCATCTTTGATTGTGTCAGTAGGCCTGACTGTTACCAGCCTAGTTGACATCACATCTTTGACTTTGATCTTCGCAGGGTCTTTGTCTTGCGCTATTATCTTGCTAAGTAGGTCCCTCTCGGTCACTATGCCTGCTGGCACCTCCTTCTCTGCAACTACGAGGCTGCCAACATGCCTTTCACCCATTATCTTGGCCGCGTCCTCCATTGTAGCTTCCGGGTTTATTGTCAAGACTGTCGTGGTCATAATGTCGCCTACGTGCGTGTGCCTCTGGTATTCGCGGTAAGCTATCTCAGAAATGGTAGGGAACTCATCTCTCAGAGATTTTGACACAACGTTCCCCTTAAGTTGTATATGGCATTCAAAGGAATTAACATTTCCTTCTGGCTAGAAATGACCCAGCATCGTCCTGTCCAGGCCTGGGCAGTCCTACGGATGACTGCATAAAACTGCAAAACATTTCCTAGAAGATCCAAGTCAATAGAGGATTGGCTGACAATCTGAGTGGCTATCACGATTCTCTTAGAAATGGATTGTTGATCGGAGCTGCCATGACGTAGGCGTCTTCACCGTTGAAGTAGTACCGGGATATCCTTTTGACTATTCTAAATCCGAGTTTTCTGTACAGATTGATTGCTGGCTCATTTGTAACTCGAACCTCAACGAAGGATTCTGAAGCGCCGTGACCTGCAAGTGCTGAGAGAGCTGAAAGCATGAGCGCACTGGCTACGCCTGCCCTTCTGTAGTCAGGGGTGACAGCTATGGATACTACATGACCTTTTTGGACGAGTCTCAGGTGATTTAGATCCGAGAACCCCCTCTCAAGCCTACACATAATGTACCCGACGAGTCTTCCATTTGTCGTCGCGACTAAGAAGGCATCCGGACAGTTCCTGTAGACCTCAAGAAAGAAATAGGCGCTGTAGTTCTCTGGCAGGCAGGTTCTGTTGATCTCCATAACCTTGTCGAGGTCTTCATTGGAGAACCTTCTGACGGTCACCTCTGAAGCCAGATTCATCTCGATATCGCGGGTGAGATTAGGAAGCGTTGATATAAGCATTTGCGGGTTATACATGCATTCTTCTTGATGAGATGAAGGTGAATGTCGCTAGACTTAAATCAGGAAGGCCAAACCGATACCGCAATCCACAATTGGAGAGACGAATTGCTTGACTGACTCGCTGCCAGGAAACCTCACCTACCAGGCACCCTACTCCTTATCAGATCTGAGGCTGATAGTGAGTGATTATTTCACCGTGACAGACGCCTTCATCGATGTCGCGGGGAACCCAACTTTTCTGGTCTCGCATGGGCCCGTAAAGGCTGAGTTCGGGAACCTCGCAAGAAGGCTCTCAACGCTTCAGCTCTTCGCGATACTGAGGCGCAGCGAGACAGCTCTTGTGCTCAAGATATTCAACAAGCCTCCTGAGAAGACGGACAGGAAAAGACTCAGCCTGGTTCTCTTTGCGGCAACTCTGGTCACGATATACATCGCGGGCTACGTACTCTGGACTGGGAACCGGCTTTGGAGCGAGATTCTGATGCCTGATGCAAACCCCTACTTCCAGGCAGCAATATACGCAGCGTGCCTTGCCGGGATCATAGGCTCACACGAGCTGGGTCACAAACTCATATGCGACCGACGCCGCTTGCCCTCCTCGACCCCTTATTTCATTCCAGGCTTTCCACCTTTTGGCACCTTCGGAGCCCTCATATCCCTTAAAGCTCCGCCAAGGAACAAGGATGAGCTTTTTGACGTCGGCGTGGCTGGCCCACTCGCCGGATTCATTGCCTTGATCGCCGTGACTTTCCTAAGCGTGACCTTGGGTGTGCCTGTCTCTGAAGCACAGGTCAAGACTCTTGAAGAGCAGAATCTGGTCGGCCCAGTCACCTGGCCAAGCTCACCACTCCTCTTCAGACTGCTCTTCTGGGTAATTGACGCGCTCAACGCCTACAGCCTGCCGCAAGGGTGGACGCTCGTGCTTGGACAGACGCTCTTTGCGGCTTGGGTGGGTTCTCTTGTAACCTTCCTTAACCTTCTCCCAATCTGGCAGCTTGACGGAGGACACATATCCAGAGCTGTCTTCGGTCGCAAGGGACACGTCGTCGCGTCAAGCATCGGTCTTGGCATTCTCATAGTGAGTGGCTACTGGTTCTTCGCCCTCTTTCTCATAATGCTCATGACAGCAAGCAGGCGCGTATCTGCAGCTGCAGAACCGCTCGAGGACGTGTCTGGGCTCTCCCGAGGCCGAACACTCTTCTATGTTGTGGTATTGGTGATCCTTGCACTCTCCTTCGTGACACCCCCTGCTTGAAGCACTGATCAGCTTGTGCCACGACGCCGAAGCAGGCAGCTACTGCCGGGACAGGCAGACAGGCGAGCTACTCCTGTCATTGCTTCAGAGTACTCGCGCCAATCTGAGTACGTCGCTATCTGACCTCGTCACCGCATCCAGAACCACATCCGCCGTCGCCAAGCATGTCCTCGCGAGACTCGCAGGAAGCGGCCTCGTCGTTCTTGACGGCCCAATGATCCGGGTTCCCTCCGAGACTCGCCTGAGGTTAGCTCTGGAGGCCACCGTCGCGGGAGTCGGCCTCGAAAGGCTCTGCCAGGCTATCAGCGCCAAAGAGTTTGAAGATATGGCGGCCATAGCCCTCCGCGCCAATGGCTTTGGAGTTCTTGCGAGATTCGTGTTCCGACACGCCAGCCGAAGATACGAGATTGACGTCGTCGGCACAAAAGCAAGCACAGTCATCTGTGCGGACTGCAAGCACTGGAGACGCGGCTCATCCAAAGGTCGGCTTCTGGACGCTGTGAAGAAACAGATTCAAAGGGTCGAGGCCTTGACGCTGGAGCTTGAGAAACATGCAAGCAGACTCAAGCTTGCAGGGGATGGTGAGAAGTGTCTCATTCCTGTAATCCTCACTCTCGCAGACACCGGACACAGGATGATTGAGCGAGTGCCGATAGTGCCAGTTTTCACGTTGAGCAGCTTCCTACACGAATTCGATCTCTATCTTGATAGGCTACGTGTAATGGAATGGAAGCCGGGGGGCAGCTAACCCAGTCCAGAAGAGATCATGCGGCCATGATAGTAAAGACCGATGATCCATCCAGAGCGATAGATCTTGACCTAACATTCTCGTGCGGTCAGGTATTCAGGTGGACCAAGATTGAGGATGGATGGGTCGGAATCATTGGTGATTCCCTTGTGAGACTACAGCAGAGAGAAGGACACCTACTAGTTCAGTCCTCAGCTCCACTCCCGAAGTCAAGAATAACAAGCTATCTAAGACTGGACGATGATCTGCAATCGATACTCAAGGAATTGTCCAGAGATAGAGAATTCAGGAAAATCGTGAAGAGCATTCCTGGCTTAAGGATATTGCGGCAAGACCCATGGGAATGCCTGGCGTCATTTGTCTGCTCAAGAAACTGTAGAGTGCCAATGATCAGACGAATCGTGAGAAATATCTCACAAAGATTCGGCAAGAGAGTCACATGGGGTGACTATTTGGACCACTCTTTTCCTGAAGCTGAAATTATCTCTCAGGCCAGCCTATCGGAGCTTGCGAGTTGTGGACTTCGATATGGGAGGAGGCAGGCTCGTGAACTGAAGGAGCTTGCCAGGCTAATATGCGAGGGCGAGATCGATTTCGGTGCTCTGAAGGATACCTCCTACGCGGAGGCAAAGGCTAGACTCATGAGTTTTGACCATGGCGTAGGAAACAAGGTAGCTGACTGTGTCTTGTTATTCTCTCTGGAGAAGCTGGAGTCCTTTCCGGTGGATGTATGGGTCGCAAGGACGGTTGCCGAATTGTACCACGATCATCTCAGACCAGACCTAGTGAGCAAAGCCGCACGAGGTCGATCGCTGACTCCGAGGGACTACAGAGAAATCAGTGACTTTGGCCGATCTCACTTCGGTCGCTACGCGGGGTACGCTCAAGAGTACATCTACCACTGGAAGCGCCTCAAGGAAGGCGTGTGCTGAAAACGTTATGCCACCGATTGCTTCGAATCCCTTTGTCAAACTCCCAAAGAAGGTCACAGGATACGCAAGACAAGATAGCCAACGGGTATAGACACAAAACTCGACAGATAACGCATTTATTAGGTCGGGGGCCTCTGTTTAGTTTACCAAAAGAGAACAGTCGAGATAGGATGCTTGTATGTATCTTATAGGCGAAGCACTCGTTGGGAAAGAACCTGAGATTGCCCATGTGGATCTAATCATGGGGGCGAAGAATGGTCCGGTTGGGCAAGCATTCGCAAACGGATTGGGGAACTACTCTGCAGGCCACACTCCATTGTTGGCTGTGATCAGGCCCAATCTCCCTTCAAAACCCTACACGCTCGTCGTTCCCAAGGTTACGGTGAAGGATATCTCTGAGGCCGCCAAGATCTTTGGGCCAGCACAGGCTGGGGTTGCCAAGGCGGTTGCTGATGCGGTTGAGGAAGGGCTGATCCCCCAGGATGTTGTGGAGGATTGGGTGGTTCTTTGCAGTGTCTTCGTTCACCCAGGGGCCAAGGACTACAGGAAGATATATCAGTATAACTATGGCGCAACGAAGTTGGCTCTCAAGCGTGCCCTAACCAAATATCCAAGTGTGGAGAAGATAATGTTCGATAAGGACAGGGCGACGCACCCGATTATGGGCTTCAGGATCCCCAGACTCTGGATGCCTCCGTATCTCCAGATAGCGCTGGACATCCCAGACATTGAACGAACAAAGAGGATCATCTCTCAAGTGCCCAGAAGTGATAGGGTGATTTACGAGGCTGGAACCCCACTCATCAAGAAATACGGTACAAGCGTGATACAGCAGATCAGGGAAGTCGCCAAGGACATCTTCATAGTTGCGGACCTGAAAACGCTTGATGTCGGACAGGTCGAGGTTGATCTGGCGTTCGAGGAGACTGCTGATGCAGTCGTAGCCTCAGGCCTTGCCTCAAAGGACACCCTTGACAAGTTCATTTATGAAGCTAGAAGACTCGGCATCTACGCGATCATCGACATGATGGATGTCCCGGATCCGATAAAGGTTCTAGATGCCCTGAGAGAGCCTCCAGATGTTGTGATACTCCACAGGGGCATAGATGAGGAGCGTGGAGGCAAGACCCGCTGGGAGCTCATCAAGGAGATAAAGGCCAAGTTCAAGGATGCAAGGATCCTCATAGGTGTGGCTGGAGGCATAGAGCCCGGCAACGTTCAAGCTGCCCTCAAGGCTGGGGCAGACATACTGATAGTTGGAAGATACATAACCCAGTCAAAAGACGTAGAACATGCAGCAAAAGAGTTCCTCGGTCAGATCGGCCTAGACATGGACCTTTTCAGAGTCCACACTGAATAAGACTCAAGCAAAGGGTGATCACCAATACTCCCATTTCTAGAATGGATGGGAGGCGCCTAGGCCGGGAACTTGGATCTTCTTGCAGCTATCAAAGGAAGAAGAAGTGTCAGGAGCTTCCTCCGCAAAGACCTCCCAGATGGCGTTCTAGAGGAGATCATTGGGTGCGGTATCCTGGCCCCCAGCGCGGGGAACACTCAACCATGGGAGTTCATAATAGTCAGAGAGCGTCAGAGGAGGAAGGCCCTCTCTGAAGCGGCGCTCAGCCAGGACTTCATTGAGGAAGCACCCGTGGTCATCGTCGTTCTGGCCAATCAAGCAAGATCAGCCAGAGTCTACGGCCGTAGAGGAAGCGAGCTGTACTCGATACAGGACACCGCGGCTGCGATTCAAAACATGCTCTTGACAGCGCATGGACTGGACTTGGGTGCGTGTTGGGTTGGAGCTTTCGATGAGGGTTCCGTAGCCGAGATTGTCAGAGCTCCACGCCACGCAAAGCCCGTAGCCATAATACCAATTGGATATCCGAGCTATCCCTCAGCAGCAACTCCGAGGAGAAGCATATCTGAGGTTGTCCATGACGAGGTGTACGAAGGATAAGCTTCCAACTCTCCGACGTAACACGAATAGGCAGTCGTGAAACGTGAAATGAAATACTCCATTCTTGTGGAAACATTCGAGAAGGTGGGGGCAACCACCAAGCGCCTTGAGATGAGAGATCTACTGGCTGAACTATTCAAGAAAACACCGAAGAACATGATCGAGGAGGTGATCTATCTTACTCAAGGGAAGCTGTACCCAGACTACGTTGGGATAGAGCTTGGAATAGCAGAGAAGCTAATGGTGCGTGCCGTAGCCCTTGCCTCAGGACAGTCCGAGAAGTCTGTCGGGACCAGCTTCAAAAAGGCCGGCGACCTAGGTGAAACCGCTGAGAAGCTTCTCAGCAGAAAGACACAGCAGACCCTCTCCAGAAGAACTCTCGCCGTTGAAGATGTCTACAAAGCCTTTGACAAGATTGCCAAATCAAAAGGTGCAGGGTCCATCGAGGCTAAGATAAGGTTGCTCTGCAGCCTTCTAAACGATGCCTCCTCGAAAGAGGCGAAATACATCGTCAGAATGGCTCTGGGCAAATTACGGCTCGGAGTGGCTGACATGACTATTCTTGAGGCGCTGAGCTTGGCTTATCTTGGAAGTGCAGAAGCTAAAGAGCAACTTGAAAGAGCCTACAATCTCACGTCAAACCTGGGCCTAATCGCCAGAACTGTAGCCTCATCGGGTTTGAATGGCATATCGAAGTTGAAAGCTGAGGTAGGTAAGCCAATCAGACCAATGCTTGCCGAGCGTCTCTCCGATCCGGTAGAGATTCTTGAGAAACTGGGTGGCAAGGCTGCCGCGGAATACAAATATGACGGAATGCGAATCCAGGCCCACCTGACATCTAAGTCAATCACTCTCTTCTCAAGGAGACTTGAGAACATTACTGAACAATTTCCCGACGTCGTCAAACACGTCAGTCAGGTTGTAAAGACAGGATCAGCTATTCTTGAGGGCGAATGCGTTGCCGTAGACGCCGAGACGGGTGACATGCTTCCTTTCCAGATGATCAGCCAAAGGAGAGGGAGAAAGTATGAGATGGAGAAGATGGTTGGGGAGGTTCCTGTCAAGATCTTCCTATTTGACCTCCTCTACGCTGATGATGTTGACTACACAGTGAAGCCGTATCTCCAGAGGAGAGAGGCTCTGGCTAAGACAGCCAAGCCAAGCGAGTGGGTAGAGATTTCTGAACAGCTGGTAACGTCGGACCCTCAGCAGATCGAGCAATATATGGAGAAGGCTGTCTCCGACGGCTGTGAAGGCCTGATGCTGAAGTCGGTGGGGCCAGATTCGATCTACAAGGCTGGAGCCAGAGGTTGGCTCTGGATAAAGTACAAGAGAGCCTACAAGTCGGAGATGGCTGACTCAGTAGACCTTGTCGTCGTGGGCGCCTTCTATGGCCGAGGCAGGAGAGGCGGAAGCTACGGAGCCCTTCTCCTAGCAGCATACGATGAAGATAGCGATCTCTTCCGGACAGTCTGCAAATGCGGCTCCGGTTTCACAGATCAAGACCTGGAGGAGCTCCCGAGCAGGCTCAAGCCACTCCAGACCACACATAAGCATCCAAGAGTTGACTCAAAGATCACAGCAGACACATGGTTCGTTCCAAACATGGTCCTTGAGATAATTGGTGACGAGATAACCTTGAGTCCTGTCCATACTACTTGCATGGGCGTGGTGAGACCAAACAGCGGACTAGCGATAAGGTTCCCACGATTCACAGGGCGATATCGACAGGACAAATCTCCCGAGGACGCCAGCACGACGAAAGAGATAATGGAGATGTATAAGGCTCAGCTGAAAAAAGTGCAAGCTGAATAGTCTAGGATCAGCCTCTGAATAGTCTCTGAGACGTCTAACATGAACAGTATCGCTACTGCAAATCTCGTATTATTCGGTTTTCTGAATGTGTGAAATCATCAGAGTCACACGGTCACCGACGCACAGGCCACTGTGCGCGTACTCCTCTCGAGACATCAGCCAATTTACCTCATTCGAGGTTCTTGCGGGCTGCTGGAAAGCAATGGGAATGGCTGAAACAGCCATATGTATTGACTCTGAGATCTGTCTCTCCAGCGGCTGATTGATTGGGGAGACTATGGGTCTTGAGGGCTGATCAGGATTCTCTTGATCAAGCTCTATGACTACCAAAACCTTCAGCTCCCCCCTCTGAGAGATAGTTTTGACTGTCCCAGTCTTCTCCAGCTGCATGCTTTGATCCCTCCCTAACACAGGCGATACTTCCTAGATTCCTGAATATGAATACTGTGTTTTCGCCAGGTTCCTTG
>CAZVKZ010000023.1:0-12461 GCA_964627775.1 uncultured Candidatus Bathyarchaeia archaeon
TTCCTAGACAGTGTAGACTTAGAAATACTGTCTCTCATCGCTGTCGCTGAAGACGGCAGGGCAACACGTTATGATCTAGCTCCTCACGGCAAAACTTTAAGAAAGCCGCCTATCAGGGACCTAGCTCCGTCTAGTGCAAAATTCAAGTTGGATCGCCTGGCGAGGAGAGGATATCTACATTCTGTAAGGGAGACTATGAAGCACCGGAGGCGATTCTACAGGCTGACAACAAAAGGCTTCCTATATCTTCTGTCTAAAGGAAAGATGAGCAGGGATGATTTGCAGCGCACTCTTGAAGTCTATGGTTCAATCCTCAAGTATCCAATTAAAAAACAAGTTGAACTAAGAGGCAAAGAAGCCGTCGAATGGAGGACGGCTAGGAAAAGGGGAGTGAAATGGGTCGATGAAAAAGGCCGAGAAATCAAGCGTGCAAAACCGCCAGACATAATGCTTCATGATGAGATTCACTATAAGCCCATACTTCCACTCCACCATCATGAAGCTTTAAGGAAAGACTTAGGAGAGGAGCTTTACTTTCAAAGCCTCACCGATGCCGCCCTCTTTGCATACAGAAACATCGAGATAGCAGAGGCAAGAGATCGATTCCTAACCAAGACAATACCAAAGGAGATTCAGAGATCAAGGACTGTCCGAGAGTATAGAGAAAAGACGTTTGTACACGACTTTGAACTTGGATTCCTAAACTACGTCTTTCATATCAATCAGCCAAAAAATCTCCTACCTTTTCCCCACCCGAAACTCCACGAAGAAATCAAAGCCCTGCTAGATGAAGAGACCCAAGAGATCGACCACCAAAGAGAACACGTCAGACACCTCCAAGACATAGCACTTAGACACTTCGATCCAAAGATCACACAAGAGACACGTGAACTGCTGAAGCATAGTCTTGAGAGACTCAAACCGCCAAGCTGGATAGAGGAGAAGCCGGCCGGGAGAGCAGACTAAGCCTTCAACATGGAATTTTATATTAGATGTTTCCCACCAAGTTATGGCAACTCAGCCTAATGCCTTCAAATCATTCGAGATCTTGCTTAACTCTGAGTCGTCATCGTTGCCGCCCTAGACTTCTCCCTCTTTGGAGATAAGCGTTACGGAAGCTTCTGGGGGATTGCTTAGTCTCTCTGGTCTCAACCAGTTTCTCAGCAATCACGCCCATTGAAGCCTTCTGCTGGTCTATGGGGATGGTCATTCTTGGCGAGAGGTAGGTATTTTTGATTGATCCGAAACATCCGGGGTATCTTGCGCCGTATGATGACTCCCACCTGAGATAGTCCTCGAGACTGAGGTGGGCCTCAAACAGGAGTAGGTTGTATCGACCTTCACTGACCCTGTATGATAGGCTAATGTGCGGATCTGTGCAGAGCTCGCGCATAAGCTGTTCGGAAGTCTTGCGCAACTCTACCAGAGAGAATACTAGCAGAAAGTTCGGAGGTACGAAAAACGATGGGAATCTGCAAACAGGACGGAGTATTATTTCTGCATCAATCATTTTTCTGATTCTTTCGCTCACAGTCCTCCTGTGGACTCCAAACTCTTTTGCGAGGAAATTCTCGTTGACTGATATGCCCTCTCCATTAGTTAGCGATGCGAGGATCCTTATTGTGAGGTCATCGAGTGTGCAGCCATTTATTTTCGTCACTCTTTTCTCCAGAAAATCTTGCTTGATGAGCTGAACTGGGGCATTGGGCGCGTATTTATCCATGAGCACATTGGAGAGATATATGGCAGTAGCAGGTACTCTTTCCCCCCTTCCGGGTATCTTACCTTCTCTGACTATCGCTTCTCTCCAAGTATGATAACCACACAAATCCTTGTGGAGTTCGAAGAGCATCATGTTGTATTCTCCCTCCCGTATTCTGAAAGCCGCGAAGATATGTGCGTCATTCCTGAGCCATTTTTGCACTTGTTCGTTGTCAGGCAGGTCTGCATAGACAGCCACAAGTAGTGTCCGCTCCTTGAATAGGGCGAAAAAAGGAAATATCGGTCTGTCAATGATATTGAATGCTGTTAGCTCTCTCACTCTCTCGCGAACTGTGTTCCTGTGCCTTTTGTGTTTCTTTGCGAGATAGCTGAGATTTATGGCAAGTCCCTCCCCAGAGCAGAGCTTGCTCAACAACTGTAGATTTAGCTCATCTTGTAGCATACTCGATGCATTGATAAGCCGTGCTTTGCTAGGTATGACCATCACAGGATTACCTCGGTACCATTTATGTCACAATTTACTTCATTCTGGTATAATTATGATATATATTCTTGATCTTTAAGATTGTTTAGCAAAGGGCACTGCAGCCCTATGGATGAATACATCGATAGGGACTCGGTTTTGAAGAGGGTCTACGCAAGGGAAGAATACTGCATCGGTTGTCGGCTGTGTGAAGTTCACTGCATCACTCAGCACTCCAAGTCAAAAGACATTGTCAAAGCGCACAGAAAGGAGGTTTCACCGCCAAGCCGCGTGAAGGTTCAGGAACAGGGACCGCTATCGTTCGCAGTTCAATGCCGACACTGTGATGACCCAGCATGCGTCTATTCTTGCCTCTCAGGTGCGATGAGCAAGGATCCACTCACGGGCCTGGTAGTACATGACCCGAAGCGATGCATTGGATGCTGGACATGCGTAATGGTGTGCCCGGTGGGCGCAATAGTCCCAGACGTGCAAGCACACAAGATTGGGTCCAAATGCGATCTCTGCGCTGAACTGGAAATTCCTGTCTGCGTTCAGAACTGTCCCAATAGGGCTCTTGTATTTCATGGGGTGCCCCCTTGAACTTCAAGTATGTCATCATAGGCGGATCTGCCGGCGGGATTGGCGCTGTAGAGGCAATCCGAGAGCTAGACAAAACAGGAAGCTTGGCCGTCATCTCAGACGAACCTGCGCCTCAGTACTCAAAACCAATGATCTCCGAATACATCAGTGACGGGGCGAGGCTGGAAGAGATTGTTTATCGATCTCCGAAATTTTGGGAGGAACAATCGGTCAACATTATGACTGGGAAGAAGGTTGCGAAGGTTAATGCTCCAACTAAAGAGATCATCCTTGACGATGGAACCAAGATTGGTTTCGAGAAGCTCCTCGTAGCCACCGGCGGAAAACCAATAGTCCCCAAAGTTGACGGGATAGAGAAGAGAGGGGCCTACACATTTGCCAGTCTGACTGACGCGAAGCTCCTCCTCGAGAAGTTGCCAAATACAAATCATGTAGTTGTCGTGGGCGGAGGGCTGATCGGAGTCAGCCTGGCAGAAGCGCTGGTGAACCTTCGTAGAGAAGTCACGATCATTGAGCTAAAGGATAGAATACTCAGCCTGATCCTGGACGCTGAGGGATCAGCACTTGTGACAGAGGTAGTTGAACAAGCAGGTGTTAGAATAATCACTGGCCACTCTGTGACCAAGATCATTGGAAAGAGAGGCTCTGACGTACAGGTTGGCAGTGTCGTCCTCGACGACGGTACAGAATTGGCTTGCGACCTAGTAGTATTCGCAATAGGCGTAACACCTAGAGTTGAAATCGTCGACCCCCAGCAGATCAGAGTCAACCGCGGAATTGTAGTAGACCGCTACATGGAGACTTCTGCACCAGACATCTACGCATGTGGAGATGCAGCAGAAGCGTATGACTTCACCTACGAAGATTCCAGAACTCTTCCACTCTGGCCTCTGGCCTACATCGGGGGCAGAGTTGCGGGATCAAACATGGCAGGATTCGAGGCCGAGTATCCGGGAGGGACCCAGATGAGTGCGCTGAACTACTTCGGACTTCCAGTAATCTCGGTTGGAATTGTTAATCCGCCAACAGACGCGGGATTTGAAGTCCTGACAAGCCTCAGGCAGGAGAGCAAGATCTACAGGACGATCGTGCTGCAGAATGATGTCATTGCAGGGATGATTCTAGTTGGGAAGATTGAGGGTGCTGGAATCATCTTTGATCTTCTGAAAAACAAGGTCAACATCAAGGAGTTCAAAGACAGAATTCTCCTCGAGGACTTCGGTCTTCTGTATCTTCCCGAGCCTCTGAGGCGGGAAATGCTCAGGAGGGATTGAGATGAACATTTGGCAATGTAACAATCCCCATGGAGACCCAAAGGTCATAGATGCCTGCAGCCTTTTCGGCATGGTGGATCTTTCAGGGAAACGCTTCGGCTCAAAAGATCCCGTGAGAGCCATAGCTAACATGCATGAGCGTGGGAACGGGTTGGGCGGAGGATTCGCGGTATATGGTCTATACCCAGATTTCGAGGATGACTATGCACTCCACATAATGTTCATGGATACAGAGTCGAAGAAGAAAGTTGAGACCCAACTCAACCAATGGTTCGATGTCCTGAAGAGCGAAGAAGTCCCATCGCGAGAGGCAAACGTCAAGGATCCCCCCATAGTCTGGAGATACTTCGCTCAGCCAAAGCGTGCTTGCGCACTACGGCATCCGGATGACTATGTCGTTGAGAAGGTCATGAGGATCAACACTGAGACTGGAAAAGCATTCGTCTTCTCAAGCGGGAAGGACATGGCCGTCTTCAAGGGTGTTGGCTATCCTGAAGATGTCGCAGATTTCTTTATGCTCGAGAAATACGAGGGATACTTGTGGACATGCCACGGACGGTTCCCCACTAATACTCCTGGATGGTGGGGCGGCGCTCACCCCTTCAACATCTTGGACTCGACTGTCGTCCATAACGGAGAGCTCTCTTCTTACGGAACAAACAGGAGGTACCTCGAGATGTTCGGTTACAACTGCACAATGCAGACAGACACAGAGGTCCTAGCCTACACCTTTGACCTTCTCATGAGAAAGCAGAGACTCTCAGTCGAAGTCATTGCAAACATAATCGCTCCACGCCTCTGGAGTGAGATAGACGCAATGGGCGAGAAAGAACGGGAATTACACACTACTCTCCGAGGGGTCTACGGTAGCCTGCTGATGAACGGCCCATTCTCAATCGTTGTCGCCAGACACGGCGAGATGATTGGGCTCACTGATAGAATAAAACTGAGACCGATGGTTGCTGGGATGAAAGGAACCGTGCTCTATCTGTCCTCTGAGGAGTCAGCTATCAGACTCGTCTCCCCGAATTTGGACAGATGCTGGACACCAAGAGGGGGGGAACCAGTTGTGGGGAGACTAGGCTCGACCAAGATTGAGAGGATCCTAACAAAGGAGGTTGCTGTATGCTGAAAAGCTACCTATATCCAGAGTTCTACGTCGAAAGGGATCAGAACAAGTGCATAAGATGCAAGGTCTGCGTCAGACAGTGCACCTACGAGACACACCGCTATGACCCTGAAGACGACTTAGTAGTAAGCGACCACGAGAAGTGTGTCAACTGCCAGAGATGTGTAGTCTTCTGCCCGGCGCGAGCACTCACAATAACGAAGAACCCTGTCGCGTATAGGGAGAACTACAATTGGACTCAGGAAGCCATCGTCGATCTAAAGAAACAAGCAGAGACAGGAGGCATAGTCCTCACAGGAATGGGATCGAACAAACCAAACCTCACCTACTTTGACAGACTCCTGCTTAATGCCAGTCAAGTCACAAATCCCTCGATAGATCCTTTGAGAGAGCCGATGGAACTCGTCACATTCCTAGGCTCAAAACCAGACATGGTCGAGATAGGACAGACAAGTGACGGAATCAATTTAGAAACAAGACTCACACCTCAACTCAGACTCGAAACACCCATTATGTTCTCCGCGATGTCCTATGGAGCTGTCAGCTTCAATGTCCACGAGGCACTGGCTCGTGCAGCAGGTGAATTCGGCACCTACTTCAACACTGGAGAAGGCGGACTCGATATGAGACTCTACAAGTATGGCAGGAACACAATAGTCCAGGTTGCCTCAGGCAGATTCGGGGTACACAAAGAGTACCTCGATGTCGCAGCAGCCGTGGAGATAAAGATCGGCCAGGGTGCAAAACCCGGAATCGGAGGCCACCTTCCCGGAGAGAAGGTTACGGTGGACATATCCAGAACAAGGATGATACCACAAGGCACCGACGCCCTTTCACCAGCCCCGCAACATGACATATACTCAATTGAAGATCTGGCGCAACTCATCTACGCACTAAAGGAAGCCACAGACTACAAGAAACCAGTTTCCGTCAAGATCGCCGCGGTCCACAATGTCGCAGCGATAGCTAGCGGAATAGTCAGGGCAGGAGCCGACATCGTGGCGATAGATGGGGTCAGAGGCGCAACAGGAGCCGCACCAAAGGTCATCCGCGATAACGTAGGGATACCAATAGAGCTCGCGATCGCCACCGTTGACCAAAGGCTGAGAAACGAGGGGATTCGAAATAGAGCCTCAGTAGTCGCTGCTGGAGGAATCAGGAGCAGCGCTGACATTGTAAAAATACTAGCACTCGGTGCCGATGCCGTCTACATAGCCACAGCGGCATTGGTGGCAATAGGGTGCACTGTATGCCAGAAATGTCACACAGGAAAGTGTCCTTGGGGCATAGCCACTGTGGACCCCTACATAGCGAAGAGAGTCAACCCAGATATCGCCACAGAGAGACTGCTCAACCTCCTGAGAGGCTGGAGCCTCGAGATAAAAGAGATGATGGGAGGCATGGGGATCAACGCAGTCGAGAGCTTAAGAGGAAACCGACTGGCACTGAGAGGTGTCGGTCTCACCGAGACCGAACTCAAGACGCTGGGTGTAAGGTTGGCGGGTGATTGATCTTGGAAATAGAATGGACCTATGAAGCGATAAAGAACCAACTCAGCACACCGGACCTCGAAACGATACGCATGTCACCGCGGTGTAGACTTGAGAACGGAATTGCAAGGATGGATGCCGAAGGGATACATTACCGCGATCTGAACAATCAACTCAGAAAATTCTCACAGGCAGATATCAAGAGGTTCGAACTCCGCAATGTCTACGGCCAACGATACATTGGGACCTCCCTCAAAGGCAACTTCGAGATCGCCATATGGGGAACCCCAGGAAATGACCTTGGGGCATTCATGGATGGCCCGAGAATCCACGTCTACGGTAACTCCCAAGATGGATGTGGGAATACAATGAACAGTGGGGAGATTGTGGTTCACGGATCAGTAGGAGACATACCAGGCTACGCTATGCGCGGAGGAAGGCTCTTCATAAAAGGTAGCGTTGGCTACAGAGCAGGAATTCACATGAAGGAATATGGCGATCAGAGACCATCAATCGTCATAGGAGATACTGCGGGTGATTTCTTGGCCGAGTATATGGCCGGAGGAGTCATAATTCTACTAGGTCTGAACTTAGAGAAAGACAAGATTCACAGATCACTGCACGTTGGAACCGGGATGCATGGGGGAAAGCTCTACGTACATGGAGAGATAGCCGGCCTAGGAAAAGAAGCGGTCGTGGGAGAGCTCGGTGGTGAAGACTTCCAGATTCTGCATCCACTCATAAGAAACTTCAGCAGACACTTCGGCTACGACCAAAAGGAACTCTTGGACCTCGAGTTCTTCAAGGTATCCCCAAGCTCTGAAAGACCATACAAGAGACTCTACGCCTACTAGGGAGCCACCATTAGCTTGAAGGCGGCAGCCCTTTTTAGCTCCCCTGAAGCTCCTGCAATCGCAAGTCGAAGACTTCGAACTTCGAGGAGTTTCAATACAATTGCAGCAGCGACAGTGGAGACTCTGAAGGGGTATCCTGCTAGAACAGACCTGGACGCTTGCAGCATGATGCAGTAGGTCAACTTGCGCAGTAAATCCTCGGTGGTTTCGCCAGACTTCGCTTCTAGACAAAACCGATAGCGACTATTTCGAAGCCACGCCGCCAGTTGCTCAGCATCCTTCAGACCCAAGGCAGCCTTGAAGGACTCTTCGGTTATAGTCCCCTTCTGGATCAGGAGCCAACTGAAAATTGTCTGAGGCGTCAGTCGACATTCCAAGCCTGTCAGCACCATCTCGATATTGGCTCCATCAATGATGGAAGTTACAAGTCTATCCATCGAAGCCCACCTCTCGAAGGAGGTCTCAACATTTCTCTCCAAGAACCTTCTGCTTGAGCAGGTCACTATCCTAAGCAATGGCGCCGTACATTCATATTTCCTGGCCATCTGGAGGGACTCAAGAACTATGAGGCCCAGTTCAGGATCAATTAGCTGGCTCGCGAATTGCTCTTCGGGTGCTTCGGACAACTTGTAATACCTGCGCGGGATCGCTCCCAAAGGTATTGCCGTCTTAGTGGCAGTCACATTGCCTCGTGTCACCTTTGACTTCAGTAAGTTGACGATACTCTGGGATTCCAGCAGGAGCCTGTATTGTTCGAGAACACTCTTCGACGACTCTGGACTTGCGGCAATAAACTTTGTAGCGCTTTCCGATACTGCCAATGCTACCTCTTCATCGACACCCGTGAAGCTTGGCTTGGATCTTGCAAGGAGATCACGGTAAGGCGTCCTGCTGAGGACTTGGAAGAGATCGCTTGGTTTCCTGCATCCGAGAACTGCCCTGTAGTCATTAGTGGTCAGAAGGTTTCCTATTTGACCCCTGACTATTGCGTTGGCATATTCGAAGTTGCCAGTACCTCTTATCACTGTCTGTTGCCCTATGCCCTCTTTCTTCTTCTCAAGATACCGCTTAGCTTTAACATGTCAAGCCATACTAGGAATGTCCCGACGAGAGTGCCAACCAGCGCGCCGAGGATCTCTTGCCGGTATTGCCTACCTATGATGTAGCCGGCGAAGGCCATTATCGGTATTGTGGAGGTCACGCCGAGATACCAAAACGCCTTACCGGTGTCCGATTGTCGACGCAAATCACGGCCTCCAGAGGCAGTCTATCCTAGATCGGGCACTCAACATTTCTGTTTTTCGTATGCATCTCTTGAGTTGCAGGTAAGACTTAAGAAAAGGCCATATCTCTGATTCACCCCATAGCAGGAATTTGACGGAAGCTTCCTGGAAGTGGTGTGGAATCTGTGCCCAGAGCTGACAACTACGCCTACGCGGTGTCGTATGTTCGCGCATTAAGGTCTAGATTACTGAGTCCAGAACAATATGAGACATTACTTAAGGCAAAAGACGAACAGGAAGCACTCCGATACTTGACAGAGACAGTCTACGCAGAGAGACTCACAAAGCTCTCGGGGAAACAATGGGATCCAATTGAGACTGACCTAGCCATCTTTGAAGATTACTATGACATACTTGGGGAACTTTTGCGCACCCGCACAACTGAAGCGACGAGACAGCTACTTGAGACGACCTATGTCAGACAAGAATTCTCCTGTCTGAAGATCATTATGCGTCTTGTGAAGGCGGAAACGATTCCGGAGGAACTAGCACAGCTTGTCACACCAGTTGGGAGATACACTCCAGAACGCATCCTGAGACTCCTGAAGACCAGAGACATCCGCCAGCTGTTAGAGGATATTGATGATCCGAAGGCAAGAACGATGGCTATTGAAAATCTTGAGAAATATGAGAAAACTAACTCAACTCTTCCAATTGAGGTCGCCGTAGACAAGTTTCATTTAAGCTGCCTGTGGGACATGGCTCGCAGGCTCGACAACTGGGACAGAGAACCTGTACAGGATATCGTTGGCACCGAGGTTGACGCCGCAAACGTGAATCTTATCCTTCGAAGCAAGAACTTGGGGATGTCAGCATCAGCCCTCCAAGACCTAGTCATCCCAATACGATACAGACTAGGTCAGGAAGCTGAGTTGGCATTTGAAGTTGCAACAGCTGAAGAAGCAATGCGTGTCCTATCAACGGGTTACTACAGGAGTATCATCTCTAGTGTAACAACCGAATGTGAGCGGAAACGTTCCATTCTGCCCCTTGAGATTGCAATGAAAAAGTTCTTTGTCGAAAGATGTTCAAGAGTTTTCATAGGCTTCCCTTTTGGCGTTGCTCCACTTCTGGCTTTTCTTAATTTGTAGTACCTTGAAGGCTTGGATATCCGAACGCTACTTCTTGGGAAAAGAGACAAGATGACGGCAGAAGCCTTGCGACATCTACTAATAATGAACGCAAAGCCTTACGACTAAGTCAGACAACCTTGCACATCGCTCTTCATAAAGTCAACCGAAGAACCTGTTTCTAGAAACGCCAGCCATGAAGACAATAATCTTTTAAAGAGGTTCTCTCGAATCTAGAGGCCACACTGAGGTTCGACCATTGAGATTGCATAAGATCTTCATCCTAATCTTCGTTGCAATTGGGATTGCCCTATCAGCAACTGGGCTAGTTTATGCCGCGCAAGCTAGTGAGAATGAGGCTGCAGCAATGTCGGGCTTCAAGATGATCGGTGCTGGAATAGCTATCGGCTTTGCGGGTTTGGGGGCTGGAGTAGGCATGGGTACAGCAAGTGCAGCAGCCATAGGGGCGATGGCGGAAAAACCTGAGACTTTCAGCAAATCGCTGATATACATAGTCTTCATAGAGGCGATCGCAATCTACGGTCTAGTAGTAGCATTCATGATACTAATGGCCTAATATTGTAGTAAACCACTATCAAAGTACTGACATGCCCCTCGATCCTACCTCACTGGACCCACTCACAAAACTGACTGTGAGCATCTAGAACCTAAGCGGTTTGTACTCATAGCCGTCGCCTGAATAGAATTTCAGAAACCATTCAACCCAGTGAAGCCTGAGCGTCTGTATAAAGGAGAGAAGTCCTTCAAAGCAGAGAATCAATAGAAAAGTTAGAACACCCCACATTACGCCACCGACAACTGCAAAGACAGTTCCTTGTAGCCCGAGGAACATCAGAAGGATCCTGCTGAAAGCTCCATGCGTTAACGCTAGCGCAAGTATTCTCCCATATGATATTGAATTTGACAGTGATGATATGAGCGATTCAAGGGAATGTCCAAAGCCGTCCAATCCGTGCACGGCAGTTCTTGCCAGTATCATGACCGCTGCTGGAAGCGCTATATAGAGCCCAAGGATGTCACCGCGCTGAAAAACGATCGAGAGTATTCCTGACTTGTACTTGAGGAACAGGTAGGCGCAACTTGAGTAAAACCAAAGCCATAGCCCAGGGCCAACAATGGCTTCCAAGTAATTTCTTCGCCTCAATTGATTCACAAAACCCAAGACTAGCCCGAAAGTTATCTGGATTATTGCAACATACAGGGAGACCAGAAGAAGCGCCATCGGCTTCTCAAACGGGCTGAATGGAAATGGGATCGGGATAGAGAAGCCTGCAATAGCTGAGAGAATACTTTCAACATTGTGTGACGTTGATCTCACTGTCTCAAGAATGCTGATACCGAAGGTCTTGTGCAAAGATTCATCGATGACATGATAGTACTCTTCTGAGCCAAACAGTTCGCCCTCTATGAGCCCGAAGAATACAGCAGAGATTGAGCACATAACGAGTAGCGGGGACCCTTTTATCATGTAATCAAAGAGCTCAGGCGCTTTGATCCTTCTCCTGTTAACAGCAACCAATAGGAGACTCAACACTAGTAAGATGAGGCCGTGGCCAACATCAGCAAACATCAGACCGAAGATTATCGGGAAAGAGAAAAGCATGAAAACAGTCGGATCAACCTCAAAGTAGTTTGGCAAACCGAACCCTGTGACGAGCTTCTCGTAAACATATGCTATTCTTGGATTCCTGATCATGGTGGGCGGGGCTTCAATATGCTCTGAGTGCGTGCCTTTCTCTATTGGAGGCGAAGCGCAAAGCGTCGCGCAGCAGTCTTTTGATCCCTCTCTTACCGCCTCTTCAAATTCGGCTACTTTTCCTCGGGGGATCCATCCTTCAACCACAAACGTCTTGCTGGTTCGAGCGCCTCTCGATTTTGCCTCTTCGACTAGCCTGACGATCTCAAGCTGTCGATTCCATCGAAGAAGTCTTTCCTCATAATTACCGGCAACTTCAGACAATTGTTGCTGTCTCTCGCCACTAGCAGCTTGTTCAGCAACAGCGGCTTCCTCCTCATTTGGTAATGTTGATTTTGAGATAATACTGGAATACCTCTGTTCAAGACTCGATAGTTCTTGGTCGATCTCATCAATCTCCTTGTCTGAGATCACCCTAATGTCGCCTTTGCCGAGTTTTTGAGGATTGAGATTCAGGGCCTCAATCATCGTCTGAATGCGCGAGATTATCGATGTGGTTCGGAATAATCTCTCAGAAGGCTCGACGGGTCTGACGTGAGGTTCAAACTCTCTCAGCCCCTCAAGAACATCTGTCTGATGTAGCGTCCCAGTTTCCGCTATTCTCATTATTACATTGTCGGCATAATTTTCGTGAAAGTAGGCTCTGGCTTTCACCATGGACTGAGTCTTGAGCAAGATCCGAGGCTTCCCCGACACCGATTTTGGCTTAGTCTGAACGCTATACTTGATATAAAGATTGATGTTAGACTCTCGAAGTAACAACAATTCTCTTTCGAAAAGCTATTATGGACGTTCTGTGTGGGCATACTGCTGTCTCTTATACACATCTGACGCTGCCGACGAAGAGGATAGTGTA
>CAZVKZ010000024.1:0-12365 GCA_964627775.1 uncultured Candidatus Bathyarchaeia archaeon
GGCCGCACGCCGGTTATTCTATGCAAGGTGAAAATAAAGAGTTTCCCAGAGATCAAATTCTCGCCTCTCAAGGTTAAAGTACCCCACCAGCTAGATTGCTGATCCACGATCGAATCACTAGGACAACGCTTCAACTGGGGAAGAAACGCTTGGTCGAAGAGAAGACTCTAAGGTTTCGGATAAGACGTGGAGATTATGAGGTAGAGCTTGAAGGCGACTTTGCATATGTGAAGGAACGTTTCGAGACTCTCCTTGAGAGTCTCCCGCATGCGAACTACGAACAACAGCCAGTCCAGAAGACGCTCTCGGAGTTTGGGGAATCAGCTGCATCAGCGCCGCCTTCTCTTGAAGGGGTAGTTGAGCTCACGCCTGAAGGAAGGCCGAGACTCATCGTTCCGGTCGACATCTTGAAGGCGAAAGAGGCTTTAGCTCTCTTGCTTTATGCTGCTCGTCCAGCTTCTGTTGAGTGTGACGAATTGAGCAATCTCTTGAGTTCAAGCTGGAAGACTATGAAACCCGAAGCAGTCAGGGCCAGGGCGAGTGAGCTGAGAAGAGAAGGCAGATTGGTCGCTGAAAACGGTAGGTACTCCCTCTCAGGGGCTGGGTTGCAGTGGGTGGAGAATGAAGTGTTAAGGAGGCTAAGACCCTCCTAGGTTTTTGGCATTGAATTTGTCAATATCTTGTTTATGTTAAACGTTACGTATACTTCATACTTTACGGCAAATCTTATATACTTTCCAGTCGAAATAGACGTTCAGAAGTGTATTGAAGGTCAGACTCGTACTCCACAGAAGCTACGGCGATATAGAGATCGAAGGCGAGACCTTCGATGAGATCATAGACCGGCTCAAAGAGTTCCCTGAGTGGCTTGAGGTCATAGACAGCATGATCTCAGCCCAATCAGCCGCCGTAGGAGAAAAGGACATCCTCTCCGGAGTCGTCCATGTAACCACAGAAGGCCCAGTACTGACAGTCACAAGAGAGAGACTAACAGACCGGGAAGCAGTAGCCATCCTCCTCTATGCAATGGACCCTCAAGGACTAAGACCGAAAGAACTAAGCCGCCTACTGAGCCTAAGCGGTTTCCTTTCAGTCGGATTCGCAAGCAGACTCAGCGAGCTCAAAAGGGAAGGCCTAGCCTACAGAGAAGGCGACACGTACAAACTGACAGTCGCGGGCAAAACATGGGTGGAGAACACAGTTAAACCCATGAAAGCAGGAGGAGTAACAGTTGAGCGAAGATAGCAAAGTCGAAGTCTCGATCAAATACAGAGATCTTGAGAAGACAATCAAAGGAGATGCAAACGAAGTTATTCGCGAATTGATAAGCTTCATGTCAGAGATCCTGCCGAAACTGGACTTCGTATCCAAACTTACATTGACCATCGATGAAGAGCAACTACTCTCGTCATGCTCCAAGGTAATGAAACTCACACCCGAGGGCGTAGTTGTAATAGTCCCGACCGAGCACCTGACTGACCGAGAGCTAATCCTCTTACAGCTTGCACGAGTACACTTCGGCTATATCACCAAGAATCTGAATTCGGACAGGGCCCTAATCGGTGATCTGATCACCCATACGAAGAAGACGGCCGGGACCGTGGCTGGCAGAATTAGTGAAATGTCTGCGGAGGGTCTCGTTGAGAGGGTTGGAAAGGGCGAGTACCGAATAACTACGTACGGGCTCAACTTCTTCATACAAGACCTTCTTCCAAAGCTCACCCCGTGAGTGGATAGAAATGAGTCAAGAACCAAAATTGAAAGTCCAAGTTGAACATGGCGAATTCAAGCACACCTTCGAGGGCGAACCTGAGAAAGTCCTGAGAGCAGTAGCCCAGTATATCACAAAGATCTACCCCGCCTACGACATCGCTACCAGAATAGTCTACACGCCTGACTATCTGGCGCTCATGGAAGAGATCTCTAGCTTCGTCAACATAACAAGTGATGGCCAGCCCATACTGCTGCGAACAGATCTATCAACAGACCAAGCTGTGGCAGCTATCCTATTGGCAGTTCAGATAGCTTTCAAACTGGGAAAGAGAGCGAGCGACGAGGCACAGGCAGAAGAGATCACTCAGGCAATAGGCAAGGCCCAGAAGACCATCCAAAACACTCTCACAGAGATGAGCAAAGCCGGGATAGTCCAACGCGTGGCTAAGGGCAGCTACAGACTGACCGCAGCTGGAACAAGAGAGTTTCAGGAGACGCTCAAGACTCTAGGCGAAGCTGGGAGTGAGAGCGTTGGAAGTGGCTCAAAAGCCATTAGTTGACTGCGGCAACCGCAAGTAGGTGCGGCGGCCGCAGGAGTTCGGAGGGGGAACTCCTAGGGGGGAAGTAAATCGACACACCGCACCCAAGACATAGGATTTGAAAACACAAGAATAAGTAGATTACTCTCCAGAGAATCAAGGTCATCACTGCTCCCACACTTCCTGCTAGACCTCAGCAGCGAATCCATGAAGACAATCAACGGCGAACTCTTCGAACCCAGAGAAGTCTCTACTATTGAGATGAGTCTCAACGAGGAGAATGAGGAAGAGCCTGAAATAGCCTTCTCACGTGAGCCAATCCTCGATGAGCCAAAACCAGTACCGCGCACTGAAGACAGTTGCCCAGTGGTCGCAGTGGATGTCTCAAGTGTACGAGTTGGCGAGTCTGAAGAGGGCCTAATCTACTCACTAAGAGGAGCAATCGTATGGAAAGAAGAGTCAGGCTACAACTTCACTCGATGCGGACCCTTGACGTTTCACCTCAATGATGCGATAGCAAGGTTCCTCAACAAGAGAGCCGGAGCATCCCAGGCGCTTTTATATTCAGCATGGTCGCCGATGTCAGAGCGCGTACTATCCAGACTCAGAAATACACTCGAGAGATGGATGCAGAGGCTTGCTTGCACATGGCTTTCGAAAGGGCTACTCCTCATCGACGGCTCGCTCACAGCAGGTACGCCAGATAATCCTGCGGTCTACTTGGATGAACTTCTTACCAGATCACGAGAGAACCGCAGCACAACGATTGCTTTTTCCAAGAATACAAGACTCTGCTTCTCGGGGAAGAAGATCACCAGACTCCTCGACAAAGCCACCCCTCCCTGTCTGCTCAACATCGACCAACTGATAGCACCACAGTTTCCATCGACGCCGGTAAGGCTGATGGGGAGAGTCTATGTGGCCAAGCTAGCTCCTCGAGGACTGCCATTCAGGGTCGACATAGACAGACAGGTATCTGAAGATGTAGCTCTGGCAGCTGTGGGGCAACTTGTCAACTCTGACCTGCTGGACCAAGGCTACCCGGAGACGCTTCGTCTAGCCCACATCCTATCAACTTTCACGGCAAACGAGATCCTAGCGATCCAGAGACACCTGTCAATAGAGTATGGCCTCCATCTGGCGCCAAGGCTGAGCCTCAGAAGATCACTCTTCGGCCCCTACGGCACGTCGATGGAGGCATCCTAACTGAAAATCTACAAAAAACAAGGCGACACAGTACAAATAATCTGCTCACCAGAGGAGGCTGTCGAGAAAGGCGACTACCTCCACATCGAAGACAAGAGAATGAAGAAGGGCCTCATAGTCCAGGTCATAGATATCCAATTCGCGAATCTACCTGGCATCCTCGAAGACATACTCAGGGACGCTATGACCGAGGACACGGTTCAAGGATGCGACTACGACCCATTCAACATCTCATCCCAAATAGCAGTCCTGAAAGACACCAAACTTCTCATCTGCAAGATCAGAGGTGCTATCGAGGGCGGAAAAGCCAAGACCGAAGCATCATGGCTGCCGTCAAGAACCACCTCAAGAATAGTCCCCTATCCAATCGAGAAACTTGCATCCACAGAGAATGGAAAGAGACCAGTAACACTTGGGAGAACAAAATCCAACCTCCTGACCGTAGACGTCAAGACGCTTGACGGAAGACTGAACATCATCACTGGAAAGAAAGGAGTTGGAAAATCACACCTATCGAAACTGCTTATCCTGAGCCTGATCCAAAACAGAGCGCCATGCTTGGTACTCGATGTTAACGGTGAATATGTCAACATAGGTCGCGAGAAGAACGGTGAACCAAGCACTCTCCAAGAGAGAATCTCGATCCTGAAGCCGGGCGAAGGCCTGAAATTCGGCTTGGCAAGTGTCGGCCTTAAGGCGTTTCTCGACACCATGATCTACGCCTTCGATCTTCCGAGAACATCATCCAAGGTCTTCTCCAGAATCTGGCATGAACTTGAGAGAATTGGTAACCTTAACCTCAACGCTCTCAACGAGACTATCAGAAGGTTCAGCTGCCACGAGAGCGTAAGAGAAGCGATCTACTCAAGATTCAACACACTCATGGATCTAGAGCTCTTCACAGATGATCCATCTCAAACCTTCGACTTCAAAATCTTCGAGGAGAAAATGAATCAGGGCCACGCTTTCATATTAAATATGAAAGATGAGCACTCTATCAGTCGAAGACTAATAGTTGAGCTGTTCATAAGCAAACTCACCGAGCTACTCTCCGAGATGAGACTTAGGGCGGTATTCCTTTTCGCAGAGGAAGCTCACTTCTACCTACGCGAGACCTATTGGGATGACATAGTGACTAGAATGCGCCATCTCGGCGTTTTCACAACGTTCGTTACGAATCAGCCGGACACGGTTCAGGAGAGCGTCTACAGGCAAGCCGACAACATATTCATGTTCAACTTCACAAACGAACACGATCTGGACGCGGTATCAAAAGTAGCCAAGATAGACGCAGAGAGTCTAAGGTTGATCGTTCGAGACCTTCCAGCTCACAATTGCCTCGTGGTCGGCGACATAGTCAAAGGCTTCCCGGTAGTTGTCAATGTCAAGCCTCTGGAAGTCCAGACGATGGGCCAGACCAGGCACTTTTTCCAAGATTAATCAGGTTCTATGTTTAATCGACAAGAGTGCAGCAAGCAATCGATAGGATAGTGTCAAATACGTCAACGGATGATCGTTCGTTTTTGAGTGTATCAACTCGAGCCAAAGTGGTAGTCATTTACCGTATGTTACAGGATTATGATTAGAGCAGTTAAGTGCGAAAAGAGTGTCGCTCGAACTAATCTATGTTCGGTCGTGACCCGTAATGTCAGGACAACAGTCGAATTCACATGTAAAGAGAAGAATTGTTCACATCCCAAGAATCGTCAAGATCGAGAAAGATGTGATTGAGACACCAACAATGAAGTCGATCTTCTTCAAAGATGAGCCTTCATCTAGGGCTGAGCCCGGCCAGTTTCTGATGGTCTGGATACCTGGCGTTGACGAGATCCCGATGAGCATCTCCTACATTGCAGAGGACGGAGTCACAGCTGTATCGGTGAGGAAGGTTGGGCCCGCAACCGACGCGCTATTTTCCAGAAACGCAGGGCAATTCATAGGGGTGAGAGGGCCTTACGGCAGAGGCTTCAGCCTAGCCAAGCAAGAGAGAGCACTGCTTGTCGCGGGCGGGGCGGGTGGAGCACCACTTGGACCACTGTCAGACATACTCGCAGAAAACGGGCGCAATTTCACGGCGATAATCGGCGCCCATGTCAAAGATGAACTACTCTTTCTGGAACGTAATAGAGTCAACGCACAAAAGGTTGGAGGTAAAGTGATCCCGGCTACTGAGGACGGAGGATACGGTGTCAAAGGTCTTGCTTCGGAGGTTGCTGAAGTCGAGCTTGGCAAGGACAACTATGACATAATATACACTTGTGGACCCGAGCCGATGATAAAGAGAATACTAAGCCTCAGCCTACAACACTTGATTCCCATCCAAGCGAGCCTTGAGAGGATCATCAAATGCGGCATAGGAATATGCGGGAGCTGTATCGTAGACTCCCTCAGAGTCTGCAGGGAAGGTCCAGTCTTCGACGGGGAAATCTTGAAAAACCTTGAGGATCTCGGCACAGTCAGGAGAGATCACTCTGGCAGGCGGGTCCCTCTATGAGAAGACACCCTTAAATTATGCCTGTTAAACAATACCCCCAAGGTCGAGTGATATGCCAACTCACGGCTCGCTAACAAAGGCTGGAAAGGTCAGAAGCCAGACCCCTAAGATTCAGGCAACACCACACGTTTCACTCCCACCTAGGGTGAGATTCAGAAGGATACATGCCAAGAGGTTCCTTCTGGAGAGAAAGGCTGGACAGAACTGGGCTGGCGAGAGAAGGAGAGGTAGGTTCTAGATTACATCTGAGATCTCCCACAGCTAGGGCAGAACGCGGAATCTTCTTCTAGGAAGCTGCTGCAGAATTTACAGCGTGGCTTCTCTACAATCGCCGGAGTAACAGGTGAAGCCTCGACAGTCTGAATCCTGACCACGGGACCGGACAAGGAACTTAAGCAAGCTATGAAGCCGATTATCGCAACTATCCCGCCGCCGAACTGTAACATTAGCGCAAAAGTCTCGATAGGAATTCCGATCGAGGCGAAAAAGGCTAGGACATCTTTCAGAAGATCCGAGACCATGCGGCTTTCTTTGAAAAGAAGAGAGAAACCAGTCTGATAGCCGATGAATCCCAACAAAAAAAGAAGGGCCCCGACGAGCAGTCTAGTTCTCAATCTTGCCACCTTAACAAGGTCTAGCCCAATCACGCAAAAATAAAAGCTTTCTCTCAGGCTCTACCCTTTCCCCAGAAACCATCAAGCCTTTCAAGAGCATCCAGTTTCTCACGTTTTCCAAGTTTCGCCGTCTCGACTGATGATCTTATCACTTCTGTGGCTTCATCCATGGCTCTCCTGTCAACCGGGTAGGGAACCCCATCTTTGCCCCCAAACGCAAATGAGTATTTCACAGGATCTCTCCAGCTCGGTTCATGGCCAAAGATAAGCTCCGCAAGAAGAGCGAGGCCTCGAATCGTGGATGGTCCTACCCCAGGAAAGGCAAGCAACCCTTCAAAATCAGACGGTGGACTCAGGTAGAGCTTCTCAAGTACCTCCCAATTCATTCTGGAAGGGACCGAATAAGCTCTCAATCCAGAATGATTCATTCCGCCAAACCACTTGTCAAGTGAGGGTTGAGACTCTCTTTCGATGGACTTGAAGAGTCGATCCAGCCTCCTTGCCCCTTCATGAGCCAAATCAACACACGCCTTTCTCGAGTCTTCACTATCTACTGCAGTCATATCTAGGACAGTATCATGCTTGAAACCCACGATAGCCTTGTGCGGCTCAACAACGAAGTCCTTCAGCTCAAACGACAGCCAATGGTACCTCCTGGCCAATCGTTCGTGCGGTTTCATCCCTTGTTGAATAACTACCCAGCCACCGTTCTTTTCCACGAATACTGAATGGTGGTAGAGTGGGTAGCCCGCTTGAATGGCTGCAGTATCCACTTTAGCCGAGATCCTACTGCCATATCGGACCTTTGAGACCTCTTCCTCTGATAGGTCCAAGACTAGTTTCATGTCAGAGATCTCTGAAAGGGTCTTCGACTGCTTCCTCTTTCCGCCAGCCGCCTTAATCCCGATATCGATCCGGTCTAGGGCCTCTTTCAGGGCGCCGCACGTGACAGTCGTTGAACCGCTGCTGTCCCAGTCAAATCCAAGCGCATTCGATAGTGCCTGGAAGAAGAAGGGATCAGATAGTCTGCTCAAGATCTCCCTTGAGGAGTGTATTTCGGCCATGGCCTCGAGTAGAGCCGATGACAGTCGAGTCATTCTAGCGACAAGCCAGCCCGGCGCTTTCCCGCCGTGAAGTCTGAGTGTGGCGAGGCCGGATCTTCTCACACTGTAACACCCTGAATTGGGATAGTGAAGAGCTTCAATCTCCGCCTATACGCTTATGTTTAATATCGGGGACGAATTAAACCCACTGAGAGCCATAGGTGACAAAGTCAGCAGATGAAAGTCTCGGAAGCTAACAGTGACGTCTGTAGAGAAATATTGATCAAGCTGATGGAAAATCCAGACGAGAGAATCAACATCAACAAATTGAAACTGAGATCTGGCAGGCAATTTCATGCAAGGCTCTTGCCAAAGAACTCCGAGATCCTATCCATGGTTCAGGAAAGAAACAGAAAGAGTCTACTCTCCTCTCTTCAGCTTAAGCGAGTGCGAAGCATATCTGGCGTGAACATCATTGCCGTGATGAGTGAGCCACGTGACTGCCCCCACGGCAGGTGCGCATATTGCCCACGCGAGCAGGGCGTACCATTGAGTTACACGGGAAAAGAACCCGCTGCGATGAGAGGGCTGCAGAACAAGTTCAACCCATTTCTCCAAGTCAGGAGCAGGCTGGACCAACTCAAAGCCATAGGTCACAGCGTAAGCAAGGTTGAGCTGATAGTTCAGGGAGGGACTTTCCCCGCCTCCCCAATCGAGTATCAAAAATCATTCATCAAAGATTGTCTCGACGCCATAACAGAAGAACCATCGGACTCTTTGGAGGAGGCGATGGAGAGGGCTACATGGAGTAACAATAGGAACGTCGGAATCACGGTTGAGACAAGGCCTGACTTTGCCAGAGAAAATGATATCGATAACATGCTGTCTATGGGCGTTACTAGGGTCGAGGTTGGCGTCCAGAACCTCTATGACGACATCTATGACTTAGTCGAAAGAGGACACGATGTTGAAGAAGTTACAAGAGCTTTCCGGACGCTCAAGGACTCAGGTCTGAAGATTGTTGCGCATATGATGCCTGGGCTCCCAGGTTCAAATCCTGACAGAGACTTTGATGCTTTCAGGAGGCTCTTCGACGATCCAGATTTCAGACCCGACATGCTCAAGATCTATCCTTGTCTGGTACTGAATGGAACGAAGATCTGCGATTGGTGGCTTCAAGGCTCCTACAGACCATATGAACTGGACCAGACAGTCGAACTCCTCTGCCGAATCAAGCAGATCATTCCACCATGGGTGAGAATAATGAGAATACAAAGAGACATTCCAGCCTACTTGATAGTTGCAGGCGTCAAGATGGGAAACCTGCGCGAGATCGTCCTCAACAGAATGAAACAACAGAACCTTGAGTGTAGATGCATCAGGTGCAGAGAGGTAGGTCACAAGCTGCTAAAGGGAGAGAAGATACCGAAAGCAGATGATTTCAGGTTGATGAATCGAACTTATGAAGCCTCACAGGGAGTTGAGGTGTTTATCTCAGCGGAAGATCCTGAATCCAGATGTCTGGTAGGATATGCGAGGCTCCGAATCCCTTCAGAGATGGCTCATAGAAAGGAGATCACCGGGAAAAGAGCCGGTCTAGTCAGAGAGCTCCATGTCCTAGGCCCCTTGGTTCCAATCGGGGAGTCAGATCCAGATATGTGGCAACACAGGGGATTCGGATCAAGCTTACTCTCCAGGGCCGAAGAGATAGCTAGGAATGAGTACGACTGCAGAAAGGTCCTCGTGACAAGCGCCCTCGGCTCAAGAAAATACTTTATGAGATTTGGGTACGCTCTGGAAGGCCCTTACATGTCAAAAAATCTAACAGTCACAGAATCGTCCAAACTCCATGTCGCAGCAACAGTTGAGTGATGATTGGAATTGCCGCCAGCAAAAGACGAGTTGAAAGGCTACACTGGCAGAACATATGAACTTCTGAAAGCGACCAATATCTCGATAGGCGATATGATGAGGATTCAGAGAGAGGGGGAGACCTACGAAGGAGGTCTCATGCCGAGATCCGAATCGGGAGATGATCTTCATATAGTAATCAAGCTTGGAAGTGGATACAATATCGGAGTCAAAATAACTCCCACCACAAAGGTAGCCAAGATCGGATCTGGGGCGAAACCAAGCTTCATCGCACCTGAACGTCCAGCTGGCAAGAGTGGTCTTGAGCGAGTTGACATAATCAGCACTGGAGGAACAATAGCAAGCAGAGTCGACTACAGGACGGGAGCAGTTCAACCCGCACTCTCCGCAGACGACCTTTACAGTGCAGTTCCTGAACTCTCCGAAATAGCTGACATCAGAGCTCACATCCTCTACAGCGAACTGAGCGAGAATATGACTCCGAAACACTGGGTCGGAATGGCTGAGAAGATTCAGGAAGTTGTGAGTTCAGGAACGCATGGCGCAGTTATCTGCCACGGAACAGACACGATGGCATACACCTCAGCAGCCCTCAGTTTCATGCTACGAAACCTTCCGATCCCAGTCATCCTCGTCGGTTCTCAGAGGTCATCAGACAGGCCAAGCTCAGATGCAGCCACCAACCTCCTTGGAGCAGTAGCTATCTCATCAAAAGCCCCCTTCGCCGAGGTAGCTGTAGCAATGCACGACGGTCCCTCAGACAAGACGATCACGGTCCACAGAGGAACTAAGGTGAGGAAGTGTCACACAAGTGGGAGATATGCTTTCAAATCTATCAATTCCCCACCGCTTGCCAAGTACGATCTGGAGAAATCCTACCTCGAAATAGTCGATTCCAACTTCCATGGACGTGACCCTAAGAGATCCTTGGAGACGAAAACGAACTTCAATGAGAAAGTCTTGTTGACAAAGTTCTATCCCGGAATGAGTAGCAGCATATTCGAATGGGCCATTAAGGAAGGATACTCTGGAATGGTCGTCGAGGGTACAGGCCTCGGGCACGTCAGCATAAGACTGCGAGACTCCATCAAGAAAGCGATAGAGACGGGTATGCTCGTCGGCATGACTTCTCAATGTCTTTGGGGGAGGGTCAACATGAACGTATACTCGACAGGCAGAGACCTCCTAGCCATAGGCGTGATACCATTGGAGGATATGCTTCCGGAGACCGCTCTCGTCAAGGTGATGTGGGCACTCGGCCAAACTAAAGAACCGGAACAGGCCAAGAAACTCCTTCTGACAAATGTTGCTGGCGAGATTTCCCAAAGAACTACCCTAGATGATTGAAGTTGGAGAGTATCAACTATCAAGAGATTGGGCTGAAGGTTGGGCTTGAGATCCACCAGCAGCTAAATACAAAACACAAGCTTTTCTGCAGTTGCCCAACTGAACTCTCAGAGAATGCCAACATAAGATTTCTCCGAATGCTCAGACCAACTCAGAGCGAGCTCGGTCAGGTAGACAGAGCAGCGCTCTTCGAATTCAGGAAGGAAAGAACGATAGAGTACGAAGCCTCCAACGACACCTCATGCTTGGTTGAGATGGATGAGGAGCCCCCGCACAGGATCAACGAAGAGGCGATTGACATCGCCCTTACAATGTCTGTGCTTATGAACTCAACGCCCGTAGACGAGATTCACGTTATGAGAAAGATAGTCATTGACGGCTCAAACACAACCGGCTTCCAGCGAACATGTGTAGTCTCGCTAGGCGGAGCTGTCGGAAAGGATCAGAAGATCGGAATCCAACACGTCAGTGTCGAAGAGGACGCCGCCAGGAAGATGGGCGAGTCAGGACAGATAGCAAACTACCGCATAGACAGGCTCGGAATCCCATTGATAGAGATAGCCACAGCACCATCCATCAGCTCACCACAAGAGGCTGAAGATGTAGCCTTAGAGATTGGACGGTTGCTGAGGGCAACTGGAAGGGTCAAGAGAGGGCTCGGAACCATAAGACAGGATCTCAACATCTCAACAAGCCAAGGATCTCTGATAGAGATCAAAGGTGTACAGAAACTCGACCTCATTGCCGAGATTGTTGAGAACGAAGTAGCAAGACAACTAAATCTTCTGAAGATAAGAGACGAGCTTGCAAAAAGAAACCTCAAAGATAACGACTTGGAAGAGGAATTTCACGAAGTCTCGTCCATCTTCACCAAGACCGCTTCCAAGGTTCTTTCCTCAACCCTCAAGAGAGGAGGAGCAGTTCTTGCGACGGTACTTCCGAAGTTCGAAGGACTGCTGGGCAAGGAACTCCAGAAAGGCGTCAGATTGGGTACAGAGATGGCTCAGAGGGCAATATATTGGGGAGGCGTCGGCGGGCTCTTTCACACAGATGAGCTGCCCAACTACGGAATATCACAGGAGGAGGTGCAGGAGCTCAGAAAGCAGTTGGGTATCGCAGGAGAAGACGCCGTTGTTCTTGTGGCAGACTCAAAAGATAGAGCCACTGAGGCGTTGAAAGCTGTCGTGGAGAGAGCGAGAGAGTGTCTTCGCGGAGTTCCTGAGGAGACTCGGGCCGCCAACGACGATGGTACGACAAGATACATGAGGCCGAGACCAGGCGCCGCAAGAATGTACCCTGAGACCGACGTACCACAAGTCGCCGTGACCGAAGAAAGACTCTCAACGATCAAAATGAACCTCCCACCAATGCCGGAAACAATCGTTAAGGATCTCATTCAAACCTACCAGATCAATAAGAAACTGGCCGAGCAACTGGTTGACTCAGGCTACCTCCAGACCTTCAGGAATATTGCCTCAAGCAGCAAGGTCGGAGAATCCTTCCTGGCAACGATCCTGACCGAGACTACCAAGAGTCT
>CAZVKZ010000025.1:0-11944 GCA_964627775.1 uncultured Candidatus Bathyarchaeia archaeon
TGTGATCTCTCCACGGGGGCCAGTCTCTCTGCTTGCCTCAAGGTTGGGTACTACCTTCAGCAAGATTTTGACCCTCAAGTCTCCAAGACTGGAAAAGTAGGAACCCAGGAAAGAAGTTAATGGAATTTTGCCGCTACTTCTCGATCGATGCCTTCCACGTCTCATATGGGACCGAATATTTCTTCTCGACCTTTGCTCTATGGAGTGTATTCACTGAACAAAATGGCCTTATTGTGCCATCGGGTAGGCCGTAGTGTATGGTGCATCTCTCGAGTCGTTGGAGATCGAAGTTGTATGAATCCATGAAGTGCATGCAGCCTATCATGACTACTCTTCTCATAAACCTGCCCAGTGCGTCATAGCTACCTGTCTTAAGGATAGGCCACAAGACTTCCTTGATGAATGAGGATTTCACATGTCTTAGAGCGGTCAGGGTTCGTATTTTGGCGCGGATGTTGTGGCCTTCAGCAAGATCGTGATACACTTTATCCATTGTTTTGAAGAACTTGTCTACATCGGCCAGTCGAGTTATTGGAACCCATTGGTCCTTAGCCTTGACCATGAAGGTTGCTACTCCACACCATGGCATAGTGCTGAACAGGACATAGTTTCTCGATTTGAGTTTTCCGACGGCTTTTGCCATCGGGATCACGGAGGGTACTGGAAAGAAATCGCTGATCTTTATTGTGCCTGATGTCTGTTCTTGAATGAGCTCCATGAAGTCTGTGGTGTTTATCCGCATAGCCTCCCTAGCTTTGGCGTCTATCCTGCCGGTTATAGATACTGGCTGTACATTCACGCACCTTATGACATCGCAGTTCTCGAATGCGAATCGAACTATCTCGCCAAGCTGATGGTCATTTACTCCTCTAATCAGAGTGACTACCAACACAATGCTCTGGAAACCTAGTTTCCGAGCGTTTTCGATGACACTCATCTTTGTACCGAGGAGTGGAAGCCCACGTGTCTTCTCGTAGATGCTGTCATCGAGGCCATCAAACTGGAGATATAATGTGTCCATCCCTGAGTCGATAAGTTCCTTGAAGAACTCTAGGTCTTTTGCCAGCCTCAGCCCGTTAGTGTTGATCTCGACATGTCGGAAACCTTGCCTCTTCGCTGACTCGACTAGGCGGGGGAGGTCCCCCCTTATGGTTGGTTCTCCACCACTGAATTGCAGGGCAGGAGCTGGAAGGGGAACGCTCGACCTCAGGTTCTCGATAATCTTCTCGATATCCCCTCGGGAAGGCTCATAAACGTAGCCGGCTGTCGCGGCATTCGCGAAACAGACTGGGCACTCTAGGTTACATCTATTTGTAATATCTATTATGGCCAAAACAGTATGGGACTTATGGTTGGGGCATATGCCGCAGTCAAATGGGCAACCCTCTTTGGTTTCTGTTCTTGGGTTCTCGATGGGGACGCCGTCCTGCGCATACTTCTGCGCCCACTCGTAAAGTTCAGGATTTGAGAATGTGTATGTATCGACGAAATAGCCATGAATATCGCAGGTCTTGGAGATCTTGACTTTGTTATCGTGGTCAATAAATATGTCCGCATCGAGGACCTTCATGCATTCAGGACAGATGCTTCGAGTATGCCTCAGTATGCTATTCAGAGTGATACCACCGTATTCAATGCGTGACATCTGCCTTTCGCAGCAACGTAGCTTGTAATAATGTTTTCTTCAAGGCCTAGCATATACTCTTGGTCCAGAATATTTTAGAATCTCTCCGCGAATACTTCTATCAGCTCAGAGGCACGTTATCGCTTGTCGCGGCTTCCTGGCGATTCTGTTGCCCAGTCAGGGACGCAGAGCCTGCGTCCCCAGAGGCTTCAGATTGGGGGTCAGTCCTGATGCTTCTTGATACTCTGAAAGTCCTCAAGCTTGGAATGGGTAACCCTGCGTCAAGAGCTGTTGTCATGCTCGGGGATATGGCTCGAAATAGCGGATCGTCTCGGCTGGAGTTGGCGCTGAGGAGCTTTGCATTCAATGAGTCCACTGGGGATTTCATAGATCGTGCCTATTCTCTAATAGTCACGACGGTGCTCAATGTTGGTTGCCGGACATTTGACACTAGGGTCGAATTGATCAAGGAATATTTGAGAGATCCCATCGTTAGGAGGGCTGTTGCTTTAGTGCTCGGCAGCATCGCATTCTACGGTGTTACGCGCCCTCAACTTCTGAAGGCTCCTTTTCTGGTTGTCTGGAACTTGACTAACGCGTGCAACCTCAAGTGTAAACACTGTTACCAGAGTGCTGGGAAAAGATTGTCAGATGAGCTCTCTCTGAAGGAGAAACTCGGTGTTGTCGGAGAACTCGCTGATGCTGGCGTGGTCTCGGTAGCATTCTCCGGAGGAGAACCATTGGTGAATCCTGATTTCCTCACGGTGGCGAGAGAGGCCAGAGAGCATGGAATGCATGTAGCCTTGGCCACAAATGGCACTCTAATCACACCCGAGACTGCAAGACAACTCAAGAAGATAGATATCTGCTATGTGGAGGTAAGCCTGGATGCTGCCTCGGCAAATCTCCATGACACATTCAGAGGCGTTCTTGGCGCGCACTATCGCTCGATTGAAGGCATAAGAAATTGCGTCAAGGAGGGCATATTCACATGCATAGCTACTACTGTTACCAAAAAAAATCTCAAAGAAGTTCGAAGTCTTATAGATCTAGGCCGCAGAATGAAGGCTAACCGTTTCATCCACTTCAATTTCATCCCGGCGGGCAGAGGCCACGAGAACATCCAGCTCGATATTGGCCCCGCAGAGCGTGAGGCGCTACTAAGGATTCTCTTTGAAGAGTCAAAAGCCCCCGGAATTGAGGTCCTCTCCACAGCACCGCAGTTTGGGAGGTTAGTATCAGAGTTATCCTGCGGTGGCTCGTCCGCACCCACACACTTCTACATTGGGAACGCTGGAAAGTGGGGTCTTCAGGAATTGGCGCAATTCATTGGCGGCTGCGGTGCTGGAAGGCTCTACTGTGCAATCCAACCCAATGGATTGGTCACACCCTGTGTCTTCATGCCTAATCTCTTCGTCGGAAACCTGCGGACTTCCAGATTTGACAAGATATGGCATACCAACAAGATACTCAGAGAACTTCGCAACAAGGACCTTTTGAAGCCGACGTGTGGCAAATGTGAGAGTAGATATCTCTGTGGCGGGTGCCGGGCTCGCTCATTTGGCTACTTCTCAGACTACCTGGGACCAGATCCCGGTTGCTCAAGAAACATGGATGTTTGGGAGGATCTAAAGGATAAGCTGCTCAAGGCTGCATAGATTGATCTGAAATGATCGGTCGTCGGTACTAAGGAGTCTTATCATAGTAGATCAATTCCTTCTCCTCAAGAACTTTCTGGAGCTTCACTACAGCCTCATGAACCTCATTCTCTTTCTTTGCGCCTGTGCACACCAGCTTTCCGCTCGCAAACAGAAGAATCACCACCTTCGGTTCATCCATCCTGTAGATCAGGCCGGGGAACTGTTCAGGTTCATACATCGTTCTGTTGAGCGAATAAGTTGACTTCTCTAGGTCGATGTAGCCGCCGAGGCCGGCCGAAGCGACGATGTTCTGTATTTGTATCTCTGGTTTGCCCACGATCACAATCCCGTTACGTTTAAGCTCCTCAATGACTTTCATTACCGCCTTCTTCGCCTGATGCTCAGACTTCGCCCCGGTACAGACCATCTTGCCTGAACTGAAGACCAATGTGGCGGTCTTGGGTTTCTTGAGGCGATAGACAAGTCCTGGAAACTGTTCTGGTCTGTACTCTACTCCAGGAAAGATACGTGCTATGGCATTGAGATCAATGTTCTGTTTGAGGGTGGCTGAGGCGACAACATTCTCAATATTTATGAAAGTCCTTTTATCATCCAAATGGCCCAGCCTCTTGAGAACTTATGCAGCTAGGCCCGAGTATACATAATCACTTTATAAAACACTTATGATCGATATGGCGTGAGCTCGTCTTTTAGCCCATTCGGATTCACTAAAAATGCTTTCTTCAAGATTTGTGTCGGATTCTTGTCTTTGAACTCATCTTTCTTCTTGGTTGATGAACTATAAATCTCGTAGACTATCAACAGTAAGATGAGGACGGTGATGAATGCAGTCCCGGCAGGTTCGCGTAACCTCATGACTAAGATGCCAATGTACGGTATTCTTGCAGAATAAACACCTACAACGTATTCTTTTGGAACGGTCCAGTCATCCACATACCTATTGAAGTCACCTTTGGTCTTGAAATATGGCGTTCCATCATTGTCGAGCCTTTGAACTACCCTATGGACAACCAACGTATCGTATTCCCTGGGGCTATGAAAGACAATAATTGTGCCCGCATCGATCTTCTCAGCAGGCACACCTTTGATGAATATTATGTCTCCAACGTTGAATGTTGGGATCATGCTCCCTGAAACGACCACCAGAACCGGATGCTCTGTCGCAGAGACGATCTTGAGAGCTGCCCACCCTCCGTAGGACAGCGAGATAACCATAACAGCAAGAATGGCAATCTTCGCGATCTCTTTATACCTAGCAGATCTGATGTATTCGAATCCGACAGATTGAGTCAAATGAAGCTACACCTTTCCGGTTTGTCTGCAAGACCTCTTAAATATCAGATCGCTTGTGCTCGGTGGCACTGGCGAGCTTTCGCAAGAGTTCATGTGATGCTTTCTCGCCAGCCGCCAGATACAGGCTTCCTTCCTCAGTAATCTTGTAGATACGTCTGCCTCTTCCTTTCTCCGATTCCCAGACACCCTTCAGATACCTTTTGTCCTCGAGGTTGTGCAGAAGCGGGTAAAGTGTACCTGCGCTCAAGTATACCTTGAACCTGTCTCTAATCTCAGCGTTTATCTCGTATCCCCACTTGGGCTTGGTCTTCAGAAGCCACAGGATTATCAGATCCAGGTGGCTCTTGACTAGGCGTTCTCTCAAGGTCTTCTCGATATCGTGGCTCAATGGGGGGTTGCCTCAAAGGGGGAGTCCATCTCTCTTACGTGACAGGTTTCTGCTTAAATCCGTTTTCTTATCCGATGAGAATGTGGTGTTCATGTTTTCCGAGGGACAGGATGTTCTAGATGAATGTGCTTGAAATGGGGTGCAGGTAGCGAGTCAATGTTCTCGCCACTGACATTACTGGCCTCAAGAGCTATGGGGCGAGTATGATTTTGGAGGCCTCTCCTTTCTGTAGGAGTTGGAAACCCTCCTCAGCTTTTTCAAGCGGCATCCGGTGTGTTATTACAGATTTGAGATCCACAAGCCCCCTTGTGACCAGTCTCTGAACTCTGTCCCATGTGCTGTACATGTATCTGCCGGTCAGGCCCACGACATCTATCTCTTTGTAGACTATGTATGTAGTTGTGTCAAGTGTTGGGTTCTCTGGCGCGACTCCGAAGAGCACGACTCTACCGTTTTTTGCCACAATGTCTAGGGATTGCTTTATTGTCTCTCCAGAACCGGCAGCCTCAAAGACTATGTCTGCCCCGCGCTGACCAATCAGAGACTTGACCTTTTCTACGACATTTCCTTCAGAAGCGTCTACGATCTCTCTGGCGGCTCCAACTCGTTTTGCGTGGTCTATTCTGTATTTCTTTATGTCAGTAGCTATGACGTCTGACCCAAGCGCTTTCATTATCTGTTGAACGTAGATTCCGATCGGTCCGCACCCTAGAACAACGGCTGTGTCACCCGGTTGTGGCTGGGCCCTTTGGACGGCATGCATCGCGACGCCGCAGGGCTCGTACATAGCGCCCACATCGTATGGGGTGCCGGGAGGTAGTTTGTACGCTATGGTCTCAGGAATCACTGCGTACTCTGCGAAGGATCCCTCTGGAACATGGACTCCAAAGATCTTCATGTTCTCGCAGATATGCATCCTTCCCGTCCTACACATGTAGCATTGTTCGCATGGGATGTGCGTCTCACCGCCGATTACGTCACCGACCTTGACCATGGTGACGTTCTTTCCAGCTTCGACTACATCTCCGCTAAACTCGTGGCCAAGGACCTTAGGGAGTGGGGGGTTCCATTTGACAGCTGCGGCGTCCCATTTGTAAAGGTGCATGTCGGAACCGCAGTAGGCGGTTGCTCTAACACGTACCAGCACATCTCTGGGTCCAAGTCCGGGTTTCTCAATGTCCATTATCTTGATGCCAGGTTTTGTATCAACTTTCATGACTGCCTTCAAATCTTCACATCTCCTGAAATCAGTATCACACCAATTGCTAGTTGCCCAAGCTATTATAAATGTGTGTGGCCCGCTGAGCTAAATCATCTGGCGCGCCAACAACCTCATTCCTAGAGTGGGGTTTCATTTCAACCTGTTTCTTGTGCAAGTATCAAATTTCACCATTTGGACCGCAAGTCTTAATGCTTCTTCCAGGCTGGTTGGATCTCCGGTTCCCAGCCTCAATCCAGCCCTTCTGTAGGCGGTTCCATGATCCACTGAAGTTCGAATAACAGGCAGGCCCACTGTAACATTCACACCAGATTCGAAGCCCAGCATCTTGACGGGGATATGACCTTGATCGTGATACATTGCCACAACAGCATCATACTCGCCCTTGCTTGCACGCAAGAAGACCGTGTCTGGAGGCATGGGTCCAATGATATTAATGCCAGCTCTCTTTGCCTCCTCTATCGCGGGGGAGATCTCTCTGATTTCCTCATCCCCGAACATGCCGCTCTCACCAGCGTGAGGGTTCAGGCCAGCAACGGCGATCTTAGGATTCTGCAATCCCATTTTCAGCATGGAATCGTGTGCAAGCCTGATGGTCTTAAGGACTCTCTCTTTCCTGATCAAAGAGCACGCTTGACGCATCGAAACATGAGTGGTGGCGTGGACAACTCTGAGTTTACCGGCCAGCAGCATCATCGCGTAATCCTTGGTGTTGGTAAGGTGTGCAAGGATCTCAGTATGACCAGCATAATCGTATCCCGCTAGGTTCATTGCCTCTTTGTTCAATGGGGCAGTGACTATGGCATCTATCTCGCCTTTCAGCGCCATCTCGACGGCTTTCTCAACATATTCCACGGAAGCTTTGCCCGCCATCTCCTGAACTTGCCCCATCTTTAGCTCAGAGAGGCGTATGTTTCTCAGGTCAACGACCTCGATGGTTCCGTGTTCAAACCGGGCCATGGACGGTTTATCTACCGGTTGTATCTTGACTTGGACTTTTGCAACCTTCAAAGCATCTTCGAGGACTGATACATCTCCTATGACGATCGGGCGAGCGATCTCATACACTTCTTTCTTTGAGAGCGCTTTGTCGATTATCTCCGGGCCAATTCCAGCCGCGTCTCCCATCGTTATGCCGATTAGTGGTCTTACCTCTTTTTCCGGCAAATTCTCACCTTGAGCCTTTTCTTTTTAGGTATCTAATGGATCTTGTGATGACCTCATCGTCACCGAAACCTCCGGCTTTGGTGACTATTCTAAGGCCCGCACTCTGTCCGCCAATGACGATTGCTGAAGGTATGCCTGCGGACACCTCATCATCAACCTGTGTTCCATACGAGTCCATCAGCTCAAGTGTCCGCATTGCCGTCGTTCCCCCCGTCAGAACCATTCCTGCAATTCCCTTCGTCTTCGATATTTCGCTTGCAATCTCGCCTAGTGTCGAAGCGATGAGTCTGCTTACCTCGGCACCCGACATGCCGAGCTTTTCCCCCTTCTTGAGGTCTTCTGAGACTGAGTCTTTTGATCTCGCCGAGGTCACTATGACATCATTGCCTTTTGAGATGTTACGTCTCGTTTCCTCGATAATTCGTTTGATTTCTCGTTCTCGGTCGCCCTCGAGGACCCCGATCGTGTTAAGTTCCAAAATGATGCACCCAGAGCTCTCGGCGTATGTTATCTGTCTCATTGTGACTTCGCTTAGGCTGCCTGAGACCGTGACTACTGGTTTGCCGGGGATTAGGCCTAGCGCTTCCGGAAGCTCCTCAGCGAGGCCGGCAGGGCCGCATGTCAGCGTGTGCAGTCCCAGCTCAACCGCGGCCTTGGCTATGCGTTTAAGGTCGCTCTGGGTTATTGAGTCTACTACAATTATCCCACTGCTTCTTTGGGCGCACTCCTTCAATTCCCTTTTGAGTGTAGGGAAATCCATTACAGTAGCTAGTCCTACATGCATGACCCTCCTCTTCGTCTGTTCTGCGATAAGGGTGGGTACATGAGATTCTCTTACAGGGGTAAGGGGGTCTTGGGCGGCTTCCGTCTTTCCTAGGGGAACTTGGTTTACCAGTTGGTAACCGCCAACGGTGACTCGTTTGTTAGCTGGAAACGCTGGAGCGACGATGGCTGTCTTGAATCCCGTGGAGTCCATTATGCCGTCCAGCTCCGGTCCAATATTGCCTTTCAGGGTTGAATCTATTTTCTTGTAGATTATCGGAACTTTGGCCTCCCGGAGTCTACTGGCGGCTTCTTTCGCTTTCTCATAGGCAATAGATCTGGGTATTGTCCTGCTTTCGGTATCCAGAACTATGACATCGACCTTGTCGGCTATGTCCCTGAGGTCCCGAATCTGCGTAAGGACTATTGTCTTGAGTCCATTCTTTGAGAATTGCACTCCAGTGTCATTGGCTCCAGTCAGATCGTCTGCGATTACTCCCAACAATACCAATGTCTAACAGACCGTTTGGGGCATCACGCGTTGATGAACTTAAGGGTTATGATGAGACGAGTCGAGCACAGCTCATAGTGGCGGATTTTTGTTTCAAACATTGATAGATTGGCCGGGTTCCATGAGTTGTATCTTGAAGCCTTGTTTTTCCGCCTTGGCTTGGAACTCTTTGGGGTTGGCTTTGATCTCTGAAAACGTGTTGTAATGCATGGGGGTTGCAATTCTGGGTTTGACTACGTCCAAAGACTTTATGGCTTCATTGATGTTCATGGTGTAGTGGCCTCCTATCGGAACGAACATTATGTCGATATTTCCGTAGTTCTTGATGCCGTCAAGATACGTGTCTCCAGTATGGTAGAACCTCTTTCCACCATATGTGATTAGGTAGCGGGTTGCATACTTGCTTTGACGGTGACTTGCCCCCACCATCTGAATTGTGATGCCGTTGAAGTTCTTGACATCGCCGACTTTCATCGCCAGCATCTTACTGAATTTGCAGGTTGCGGGGGCTATGACCATAGCGTTAAATCCTGAGGCATCTGCGTGGTCAGAGTGTTCGTGAGTGACGAGTATGAGATCTGGTTTACCCTCGTAATTTGGTGCGAGTTTGTTGCCTGACAAGTACGGATCTATCAGGATGATCTGTCCATTTCTGAGTTCGAAACACGCGTGACTGAGATAGGTTAACCTCACATGGCTCCCCTATTTCACGTCCGACTAGAGTCGAGATAAATTCATCCCCAGAATAGTCGATCAATAGGTGGTTCCCGCGTGGTTGGGCAGCAGTGTGTAAATATCGGGGTAGGCATATTGGTTAATGGGCGATGATGAGAGCTGGTATTGGTGAGTGATGAACGATGAAACCAGAACAGAGCCCGATAATGACTACAAGAAATCTTCTTTGAGTATGGTGGAAATTCAGACTACTGAGGAGCCCACTATTCCGCTAGATCGGGAGAGTGGTCCTGCATCGGATGTTCAGGAGAGGCAGTTCCTGCAGAATCTGTTGCTTCGTAGCATGATGTAGGAATCCATCTGTGAGCATCCGTCGCAGATGATTTGGCCCTGCTGCAATGGTGTGAACCTTCTTCCACATTCGCTGCAGACGTTCTCATTGATCATAAGTTGTGTCTCCACGATTAAGGACTAGGCTGGATCTCTGAGTGGTGGCTTTAAGGTTTTGAACAATTTTGTCGAAATCATTTCAGTAGTTTCAAGGGTAACTTGATCGCTTTCTGTTATGAGATCTCCACGATCTGCTTGGCTGATTGGTTGGAGTTCTGACTTCGTCGAGTCTCGATGATCCAGCTGAAGTTGGGGGAATTCATGGGTGCCGCAAAGTGCGCTGCACTCCTCATTTGTGTCACGAAAGAGTTAGAGTACCACCGCCATCCCATAGGGGTTAGCTGATTTTTCAGTCTTTCATCGCTCAGGCGATGGGGATCTTCAAGGTGCCGGTTAGGATGTCTCTGCAGACCTTGATGTAGTCTGATTGTGTTCCTACGTCAGACCAGTATCCGCTGTACTTAAAGCCGTAGATTGATTTTTCCTTTGCGAGCTTGGGGAAGATCTCCTTCTCAAGGGAGACTCTTTTGTTGGCGCGAATGCGTTTGAGTATCTTTGGTGAGAGAACGTAGACGCCAGCGTTTATCCATGTGGAGTCTGAGGGTACGCTCTTGGGTTTCTCGATGAAGTCTGTTATGAGATTGCTCTCATTGATCTCGGTCATGCCGAATCTTGAGGGTTCACGAACCTTCGCGAGGACTACTGTGGCTAGCCCCTGGTTTGCCCGGTGGAATCGGAAGAGGCTATCAAGGTCGAGGGAGTCGAATACTACATCACTGTTAAGGGTTAGGAAGTCTCCTCTTAGGAGGTGCTCTGCGTTCTTTAGAGCCCCTCCTGTGTCGAGTGGTTCCTTCTCGAAACTATATGTGATCTTGATGTCTATGTCGTTGCTCTCTGAGAAGTAGCGGACTATCTGCTCCTGGAGGTAGCCTGTGGCGAGCACTACGCTGTCGAATGAATACTTCTTCAGGTAATTGATCTGGTACTCAAGAAGTGGTTGTCCGCCGATGGGAAGCATCGGCTTTGGGGTCACGTATGTTAGGGGTCTGAGACGTGTCCCCAATCCGCCGCATAGTATGATGGCCGACTTCTCCGGTTGGAGGCTGTCGAGTCCGCGTCTGACCAGATGCTCGGTTGTCTGGGATCGGTTCTTGAATCTTGATCCATCGACGAGTCTATCGATCCTAGTCATTAGTGCGTTGTCAAGGGTCATGCAGTATCTTTTTCGCATGGGTATTACTTCAGGACACCCACTATATTACTTTAGATAGTATGCGGCGGTGTCTGCGTGGATGGCGTCCATTCAGGATTTTTCAGGACGCTTCCAAGGCTTCAATCTTGGGAAGAGGTGCAGACCTAATCCTACCAGTGCGACACCAACAATGGCCGCAAAGACTGTGGTCAAAGCATAGATCACCACATAGAGGACGCTGTCAATGTTTCGGGCTATCCTCGCAGCTTTCAGTGTCTCTATCGAGATTGAAAGCGACTCTCTGTAGCTCATGTTGGCATAGTGCCTTTCCGCATCCCCAAGCTGTTGTTGGATAGACGTTAAGAGCCCATTATTCAAAATGTTAGGTTTCATGCCTGCAATTTCAAGCCTTGTCCTCATGAGTAGGTTGTCAGTGTGGCCTCTGAGAAGGGTGTCCCTCTCGAATCGGCTGAATTTGTATTCGTATGGGTAGTAGGACATGACTGAGCTCACGAAGTTCTGTGTCTCATCTGCTCTGAAGGGGTGGACGAGTCCCAGCATGTGTCCAATCTCATGGATGATTGTCTGCGTCAGGCCGAAGCCTTTGTTTGGCTGTTTGAGCTCTGTGAAGTTTCCGCGGATCAAGTCGTTTGAAGAATGGCTTACGAGAACTAGGTCGCCTAGGGCGACGCCCCAGATTGAGCTGGTGCTGGGGGGTTGAGCAAGGTCTTCTTTGAAGGTGAAGCCTAACTGGTACTCGCCTGTGAAGACGAACGCCAATACAGGGATGTAATACTCAGAATCGTCTCCCGTTGCGTTGAAGAGGTCCCTGAGATGATCCCCGCCTTCGCTGTTCAGCCAGTAATATACTGGTCTGGCGTCCACAATCGTTGTGTTATGGTGTTTGCTTGGGGAGGTTGATTCAGTGATCACGCTGCTGAGGTCAGGAATGGAGGTGGCGTTGGCGAATCTTGTCTTGACTTGGATATCGGCGCAGGGGAGGAGCCTCTCGAGCTCAATCTTTATTCTTGATGAGTTCAGTGTTTTAGTCAGGCTTGGCAC
>CAZVKZ010000025.1:11954-12162 GCA_964627775.1 uncultured Candidatus Bathyarchaeia archaeon
GAAGTTTCCGCGGATCAAGTCGTTTGAGGAATGGCTTACGAGAACCAGGTCGCCAAGGGCGACGCCCCAGATTGAGCTTGTGCTTGGGGGTTGAGCAAGGTCTTCTTTGAAGGTGAAGCCGAACTGGTACTCGCCTGTGAAGATAAACGCCAATACAGGGATGTAATACTCAGAATTCTCTCCCGTTGCGTTGAAGAAATCCCTGAGG
>CAZVKZ010000026.1:0-11942 GCA_964627775.1 uncultured Candidatus Bathyarchaeia archaeon
ATCTTCGCGACAAATATTCTGTACCTCACGTCGATAGGAGTGAAAGACTACGAAGCTACCAAGCTTCTTCTCGATCATCGATTTGTCGAAGACCAGACTGCTTACTCACTCTACGTCTCCAAGACAGACAAAGAAGATCTTGAGGCGTGGAGTCTCTCAAAGGGGGATCCCAAGAAAGAGCTGCTATGTCTGGTGGGTAGATTCAAAGACATTGCATGCCTCACGGCCACGGCGAGTCAGCAGGGGTGGGAGAGCCTCGAAGAAAGTCCTGCTGGGAAAGAGTTGGAGTACTTTCCTGCTGATGTACGCAAAAGACTCTTCAGGGTCTCATGGTCCTTGAGAGAGATGGATAGCTACGACACGTTCACAAAGGTTGAGTCTGCCGTGGATCTGATAGTCAATAGATTAATGGAGCCTCTCCTTGGTGATTCCGCAGATCTTAGGTGAAATGGGAATCTTGGGTGTTCAATGGAGCCCTAGGACTTTCTTTAGTGGGATTATTGTCTTGCCGAGGTTCCCGCCGTAGTTGCCTGCTGATATTTTTCTTACACCGTCTACGGTTGTGGCGGCTTCTATCCCAACCTTCATAGCCCTCTCCACGGAAGCGAGGTCCAGACCATTAACGAAGATCTCATAGACGCAGTTGACCCCTAGGGGGATCTTGCTGGCCTCGACTCTGTCTCTTATTGCGGCACAGTAAGCGTCGTTGGTTGTTGCGATGGCTTTCTTGTATCTTCGTCCTCCAACCTTTGTTCCGGATGATGCTATTCCTCCGGCGCAGGGGTTGAAGACATACGGAACCTCCTTTATCGAGTCAACAGCTACCTCGGCAGACATAAGAGCGGATGCTTGGGATTCACCTAGGATTAGGAAGTTGCCGCCTGCGATTCCTCGTGCAACTCCAAATTTGGTTTCGATGTAGAAGAACCCGTCCATCCGTGGTATTTTATAGACTGCTCTCTCTTCCCTCTCAACTATCTCCTCGTATCCATCGCCGAAGAGTTGTATGGGGGTATCCTTAACCTCAACATAGTATTGGACCATCGCTCTCGGCATGGCATCAAAGGCTGATGTTGTAGGGACAGGGAGAACCCCTTTCCTTATTCGGGTTATTAACCAGTGGTCTAGCTCCTTCCTCTCTCTATGCCCGACATCAACTATGTATCCTGATCTGCCGTCAGGCGACTCTTCAGTCGTCACTTCCCGTTCTATTCCAGCCTCTCCGGGACCCAGCGTTGCCGAGACACCTAGCCCTTTCGATTCTTGGGCTGATGCGAGTGCCCAGCGTCTGGTTGAGGCTGTGATGATGAACCTCCCAATGTACATTGGGAAGGCTTCAGCGAAAGTATCCTCTATCTCTACATTATTGAGTTTCAGGCGCGCCACCTTAGCCCTTCTCTTTCTCTGACTACGGTTGGCGCACAGATATAATACTTAACGTGAGAATAATTCTCACGCTATAATTACGTGGTCTATCTGGAAGTATCTCTTGGCAAGAAGTCTCGTCTTGTCTATGGTTCTGCCGTTCTTGCCTATCGCTATCGCCTTGTCTCGTGAGTCAACCTCGACGACGGCGATCTTGGAGTTAGGCTTCTCGGTTATCCTTATCGTCTTGACCTTGGCTGGTGCGAGTGAGTTCTTTATGAGTTGTTCGGGTTCGTCAGCGTCCTCTACAACCTCTATCTGTCTGCCGGTCATCTTTCTGAGGGTGTTTATGTTTCTGCCAGCCTTGCCGATGGCTAGGCCCATCTCTCCCTTCTTTGTCACAAGAATTATTCGGCCGCTCTCTTCGTCTATGAGGCAGTCTTTTGAAGTAGCTCCTGTCACGCTCTCGAAGAGAGCTATGAGCCGCATCTCGTCGCCTTTGAGCCTAATCCTTTGTGACTGCATATTCTCCTTCAGCCAATCTGAGTATCTCTGAGTCTCCGGGTTCTCTAACTGTTATGGCGGCGACTATAAATGGTTTCCCACATACACTGCCGAGATTCCTGCTTGTTCCATTGTGTATGTGCGTTGGGACGCCTGAGCCTTTCGCGTCACTTAGTATCTCACTCTTGTACTTCTCTGGGCAGTTTGAGGCCAAGATTATCAGCTTCGCCTTTCCCAGTTTCGCCGCTACTGATGCGCTTCGGCATCCGAACTCCATCTTGCCGGTCTTGATGGCGATATTTATCTGTCTGTTAAAGTCTATCATTTGGCCGCCTCCTTTTCAGGCATGGACATGTAAACGTCAATTAGGCCTGTTCCCATCGGTATCTGGCGGCCGACTATCACATTCTCGGCTACGCCTCTTAGCATGTCTTTTGTACCTCTGATTGAGGCGTCGACTATCGTCGGGATCGTTATCTCGAAAGCTGCCTTGGCTAGAGTTGAGGCTTTCTCTCCACTGATTCCATGTCTGCCAACCTGAAGTACTGCACCAGAGTTTGTCATCATGTCAGCGACCAGCATCACATGTCTGATGTCCACGTCCAGACCTTGCTCCTCCAGTACGCCCATGGCCTCTTTTATTGTTACGTTTCTTGCAGCCTCTATGCCCAAGACCTCTGCGACCTCGTGTACGTTGTTTGAGATCGTTCTGGTCTTGTCGACTCCTGGTATTTTGAGCGCGTACTCTAGACCTGAGCCTTCGGTCCTTATGATCCATTCGCCCTTATCTTCCAAGACGAGCGCTCTTCTCACAGATGGTGCCCCTTTCAGTCTGAATTGTCTCAGGCGTGCGGCGAACCTTCTGAACTGTGGTATCTCCATCTCTTTTGGAGTTACCTCGAGGTCGAACCTGTCTATCTTGACCTCGCAGTTTGGCGGCTTGAGCGCTTCACGAACCTCTTGGAGTGTTATTCCTCTGGCCTTCATCGTGTTGGGGTTGAGTCTTGCCATGACCTTCATCCTAGCTATGTCTGAGACTACGCTCTCGGCGATATCCTCCAGCGTCGTGTGTGTGACTGCGTTTGCCACATCCTCGGCTTTCTCCCGTGTGCGGTACTTCTTCTCCAGGTAGATCGTCATGGTTGGTGTAGAGGGGATCTTTCTGGCGTCAACTATCTCGATAAGTCGTGGCAGACCAAGTGTAACGTTCTGTTCTTTGACCCCTGCAAAGTGGAACGTTCGGAGGGTCATCTGTGTTCCTGGTTCGCCTATAGATTGGGCCGAGACTACGCCGGCGGCCTCTCCCGGCTCGATGAGTGATCGAACGTAGCTTTCTATGGTGAGGTCTACTACTTGTTCGACGCCTTTGCGTGTAAGTTTTGATTCGTGAAGGTTTCTCCTCAACTCGCCAACGAGGCTTGGTGGAAGCTTATCCGAAACGGCGTCTATCTTTGATTCAATATACTTCTTGCCAGCCGTTTCACCTTTGTCCGCAAAGAGTCTGACCCTGTCAACTAGGCGCTCAGTGTTCACAGCCTTCCCGTGGTCACTCTTGGCGGTATCAACTCCATCTTCACCATACTTGAACTGGACTATATTCCCACTGGAGTCCCTGACCGTTCCGTCATACTCAACCCTAAGATGCTCAAGCGCGTTGATGAGGCGCCTTTGCATGTAGCCGCTCTGCTGTGTTCTTACGGCTGTGTCAACGAGGCCCTCCCTTCCACCTACGGCGTGGAAGAAGAACTCTATCGGGTTCAGTCCATCCCTGTATGAGGAGTATACGAAGCCGCGGGCCTCTGCGCCGGCGTCGTTGGGCTCAAAGAACGGCAGGGTTCTATCCCGGTAGCCTCTGAGGATCCTTTTGCCTCTGATCGACTGTTGTCCAAGGCAGGCGGTCATCTGGCCTATGTTCAGCATCGATCCTCTTGCCCCTGCCCTTGTCATTATTATGCCGTCATTGTCTTCTGGGAAGTACTTGTCAGCGTATTCGCCTGCCACGTCTCTGACCCGTGAGAGCTCGTCCATTATGTATATCTCAAGACTCTCCTCAAGCGTCTGTCCCGTCAATCTCTCAAGGGTTTCCTTCCTGTAGCTCTCGATCAGGCTGTTGACTCTATCCTCAGCTTTCTCAGTCGCCTTCCTGATCTTCTCTTTCACCTCATCTGAAATGGTGAGTTCATCAAGGGCGTATGTGAAGCCTTTGAGTGTGATGGACCTGTCAAGGAGTCTCGCTATCGAGTTGAGGAATTCCCTCGCTGCTGTCGAGCCATAGTCTTTCACGATCCTGTGGAAGAGGCTCTCGGATCTCTCAGCACCTATCGAGTTCTTATCTATGACGCCGTGCTTTAGGACACCGTTCTTGATGACTATGTAGGAGTCGTGAGGGCACTTCTCCTTCTTGCATTCTGCGCATTTGTAGATATTGCAGAGGTTTGATTTTGAGGTAAGGTTTAGGCCTTCGGGTATGAAGAGGCTGAAGATCGATTTTCCTGACCACATCGATTTGTTCCCTTTGGCGTCTGGGGGTGGAAGTGCTCCAGTGTAGCCTGCTGCAGCCACGAGCCTGCCGACCTCCTCCTTTGTTAGGTATGTTCCTTTGGCTGTTAGGAGAAAGGCTGAGCTGAGGAGATCCCTTATCGCCCCTATGATTGGCCCTCCGTATCTTGGTGAGAGTATCTGATCTTGGACTTGCATGAGCAGCCTCGCCTCTGTCCTTGCCTCCTCTCCCTGCGGAACATGAAGGTTCATCTCGTCCCCATCGAAGTCTGCGTTGTATGGTGGGCATACGCAGGGGTTGAGTCTGAAAGTTTTGTAGGGCAGAACCTTGACAGAATGAGCCATGATCGACATTCTGTGAAGTGAGGGTTGCCTGTTGAAGAGGACTATGTCTCCATCTCTGATGTGCCTCTCAACAATGAAGCCAGGCTGCAGCGATTCTGCGATGCTCTCCCTCTCAGGGACGAACTCTAACCTGATTCTCCTGCCGTCTGTTCTGACTATGTAGAGCGATCCAGGGTACTCGTCTGGCCCGTTCCGTATTAGTTGCTTCATCTCCTCAAGGTTCCAATCGGTGACCTTCTCTGGTATCGTAAGCCTTGCGGCTAGATTTATTGGGACCCCGACCTCGTTTATGTCCAGATTCAGGTCTGGGGAGATGACGGTCCTGGCTGAGAAGTCTACTCGTTTTCCTGATAGGTTTCCTCTGAATCTTCCCTCCTTGCCCTTGAGTCTCTGGCAGATCGTCTTGAGGGCCCTTCCTGAACGGTGCCTTGCAGGTGGAAGGCCCGAGACCTCATTATCGAAGTAGGTTGTGACGTGGTACTGGAGGAGATCGTGGAGTTCTTGGATTATGTTTATGGGTACACCAGACTCAAGGGCTTCCCCAAGCTTCTGGTTTATCCTAATTATGTCAACAAGCTTGTGTGTGAGATCATCCTCGGATCTTATTCCGGACTCAAGTGTGATCGATGGTCTGACTGTTACAGGCGGCACCGGTAGGACTTGGAGGACCATCCATTCTGGTCTTGCGGCTTGGGGGTCTATTCCAAGTAGTTTGAGGTCATCGTCAGGAATCCTTTCCAGTCTCTCCCTTATCGCACTTGGTGGGATCTTGGGTGCTCCACCCTCGACAGCCTCATGGAATGATGTTGGTTTTACGAGCTCAATCGGGTACTGTTGAGTTCCACAGTGGGGGCACTCCATCGTCTTCTTTGCGTGTTTGAGTATCTTCTTGTAGAGCGATTCAGGAATGGTGTTGAGTCTTTTTTGGACATCCTTGAACTTCTCTTCATACTCTTTGATCCTGTCGTCTGAGAGGAGTATCCTTCCGCAGTTCCTGCATGTCACCGCTAGTAGACGGTGGATCAGCTTCACGAATGATACGTGAATCACAGGCTCGGCGAGCTCTATGTGACCGAAGTGTCCTGGACAGGCCACGGCGGTGTTTCCGCAGGTTCTGCACTTCTGTCTCGGCTCCAGTGTTCCTAGTCGGCCGTCCATGAGGCCTGCAACTATCGGAACACCGTCCTCATCATATGTGTCTGCTGTCTGAATTTCAACTGTTGAGAGCTTCCTTATCTCGTTTGGTGAGAGAAGGGAGAACATGATGCTGTCGACGATCTTGTAGGACTCTTCATTGGCAGCCAATCTTACGCACGCTCCTCAACAAGAAGTCTTGGAGCCACCCCCAAGGACATTAGCTCTTGGGTTAGGAGTTTGAAAGCGTATGAGATTGCTACAGGTGAGATCGTTGTCTTCTCGCCGCAGACCCTGCAGACGTACTTGTTCTGTCTTGAGTCGTAATACGCGAGTAAGCCGCACTTCTCACATACCATAGCTGTGTAGCGGTCAGACTCCTCAAGGAGCCTGTCCCTCAGAAGTGCGGAGGCACCGTGGCCTATCAGGCAGTCCCTCTCCATCTCGCCAAACCTCAAGCCACCACCTCTGGCCCTTCCCTCTGTCGGTTGCCTAGTCAGCATCTGGACTTGGCCCCTTGCCCTAGCATGCATCTTGTCGGTGACCATGTGGTGCAGTTTCTGGTAGTAGACGATTCCGGTGAAGATGTTTGCTTCAAACTTCTTGCCGCTTACTCCGTTGTAAAAGATCTCTCGGCCAGTGTATTCTAGGCCGGACTTTAGGAGGGCTTCTTGGAGGCTTGAGGGATCCTCGTTGCTAAATGGTGTTCCGTCGATTTGGAGGCCTATCATCGCGGCGACCTTGCCGGCTATTGATTCAACGAACTGGCCGACTGTCATTCTGGAGGGTATGGCGTGTGGGTTTATGACTATGTCAGGCACGATGCCACTTTCTGAGAAGGGCATATCCTCTTTCGGAACGAGTAGTCCTATTACTCCCTTCTGGCCGTGTCTTGATGCGAACTTGTCGCCTAGCTCGGGGATCCTCTCGTTTCGAACTTTTACTTTGACGAGTTTGCTGCCTTCGATTGATTCTGTTAGAAAGACTTGGTCTACGATTCCTGATTCTGAGGGTCTGATGCATACGGATGAGTCTCTCTTGGTTGGGCCTCTCACCTCGAAGTCTCGGTATTCCTCAAGGAATCTGGGCGGGCTGACCCTGCCGATGAGAACCATGTTTCCTGAGACTGGGGCTTCCACTGAGATTATCCCGTCCTCCTCCAGGAGTCTGTAGTACCTGTCGCCCCTGTAGCCTCTTGTTCCTGGTTCAGGAATCTCGAATTTGTCTCTTAGGCCTCCGAGGTACTGGCGGCTGTCAGCCTCGTAGACTCTGAAGAAGGATGATCTCTCCAAGCCAAGGTCGATTGATGATCGGTTTATGATTATCGCGTCCTCCATATTGTAGCCTTGGAGTGAAAGGATGGCGACGATGCAGTTCTGTCCTGAGGGTCGCTCGTTGAAGTTTATGATCTCCATTGGTTTTGTTTTGACGAGAGGTATCTGTGGGTAGTGCAAAATGTGTGATCTTGAGTCTACTCTGTTGGAGTAGTTTGTGGCGAAGACTCCTAGGGCCTGTTTTGCCATCGCTGACTCATACGCGTTTCTGGGAGACTGGTTATGCTCCGCGAAGGGTATGAGTGATGAGCATATGCCCATGATCGTGTATGGGGCAAGCTCAAGATGGGTTGTCTTGCTGTTGATCTTGGACTCGTCAAGTGCTATGAGCGCGTCCTCTTCCTCGTCTGCGTCTAGGTACTCAACTATTCCTTCTTTGATTAGTTCAGTCCAGCTCATTTCGCCCCTCTTTATCTTCTCAGCGGTCTCCTCTGTGAGCTTCGATTTGCCGTTATGAACTGTTGCGAGGGGTCTCCTAACCCTTCCAGAGTCGCTATTGATGTATACTTCGATGTTGGCTTTCTCATGTCTGGGCGGTATGTAAGCGACATTTACCTCAGCACTGATCTCGCCTTTTCTCCTCATATCTCGAAGGTTCTCGACGAAATCTTTGGGGTTCATTACGTAGCCGGCTATTGCTCCATCGACGAAGACTTTAGCCCCGCTCTTCCTAAGCTTGCGATCGGCTTTCTCCACAGGTATGAGGTCCAGTTTCGCGAGTGTTGACACAACGCCTTTGGGGTCGGTTCCAACGGAGATTATTGCTGAGAGTGCGAGGTTCTTGACAAGGCCGCAGTTTGATCCTTCAGGGGTCTCGTTGGGACAGAGCCTACCCCAATGAGTTGGATGCAGATCTCTGGCCTCAAGGTTCGGTTGGCTCCTGCTCAGGGGGGATTGGAGTCTTCTCAGATGGCTTAGGGTTGAGGAGTAGTTTGTTCTGTCAAGGAGCTGCGTTACTCCTATTCTGCCTCTGACCCAGTTCCCGGTTGCCATCGCGTGCTGTATTCTCTCAGTGATTATTCCGGGCCTGACCGCGTTGGCTATTGAAAGCTCAACCGGCCTTCTGATCGTTATTCTCTCAAGCTGGTACTTGAGGTCTCTTGTAAGGTTCCGGAAGGTTATTCTGAATAGTTCCGCAAGCAGTGGCCCTGCCAGTTTCAGTCTCTTGTTTGCGTAGTGATCCTTGTCATCGGTAGGCCTCCTTCCAAGCTTGAGTTCGACTAGCCTGTTTACTATCTCAGCCAGGAAGTAGGATTTCTTGAGTCTATCTTCTTGTAGTCTTCCTAGGTGTGGGAGGAAGTTTCTGTCGATGACAGACTCAGCCTTCTTGAGCCTGTACTCTGCTATCTGCCCTGGAGCGAGCCTGTTACCGATGTATAGGAAGGCATCGTTTGTGGATATTACATCGAGGCTCTTCTCGAATGATTCCGCAAGCTCGTTCTGGATCTCCTCATCTGCAGAGATCAGTTCTGCTATCTTGATGTCCGCCTCGGAGCCGAGGGCCTTCATCATGACAACGAACGGTATGTCCGCTGGCAACCCGGGCATTGAGACGTAGATGGCGCCGTCGCTCTTTATGGTGACCTCTATCCGTGCTCTGAAGCCAACTGTGGTTGAGAAGATCTTTGCTTTGTAGTTTGGATTCAGGCCAGCCTTCTCAATATCCACAAGAACGCGGTTCGGAGCCAAGTCCTCAAGAGCCACTACGACTCTTTCTGACCCGTTTATTATGAAGTAGCCTCCAGGGTCGAGTTGATCCTCGCCGACAGAGACAAGCTCTTCAGGTGCCAGTCTTGAGAGTGGGCATATCGCTGACTTTAGCATTACAGGAAGGTCGCCGATGTAGACGAGTTCTGCGGCGCCTTCCTTCTCCCCTATGATCGGGGTCACCTCAAGATGTAGAGGCGCGGCATAAGTCAGGTTTCTTATACGTGCCTCTGCTGGGTAAATTCGCCTCTCAGAGCCATCTACCTCCATGACCCTAGGAGTTCCTATCTCGATCTTTCCAAGCTCTATGGTGAAGGGGTTTTCCTCGACCTCGACGGGTATCTCCCCGACCTCATCTATTATCGATTGGAGGCCGGACTCGATAAATTCATTATAGGAATCTATGTGCTGCCTCACCAACCCTGTCTCTCTGATGAAGCTCTTCATTATGTCCCAAAGATGGGGTTCAGATATTTTCTGCAAGAATTATACCTGCCTAGTCGCTACTCTTCAACAACATAACGGTAGACAACTGTTTCTCCGGCTGTCGAACTCATCCTTACTATCTTCAGCACATCTCCAGGCTTCGCACCTATGGCTAGTGCAGCCGAATCTGATGCGCGTATGTAAGGAAGCTGGTAAGGTTTGATGTGATATTTCTTCAGAAGTTCCTCCACATCTTTCTTAGGCAGAATCGAATGTTTTGGAACCAACTCATGTTCGAAGAGGTGTTCGAGGATGCCGTCTTTCTTCTTAATTTCTTTACTCAATCAGGACTACTGCTCCCAGTCGGAGAAAAAGCTCCTCACCATGACCCTATAGGACTCTGATACCGGAGCTTGCTATTAGCAAAACTGGACATTCTAATAAATATTGTGTGGTCACGGATGGCACACACTTGAGAGCTGAGGCTATATGTCCATGCCTTACCAGTGAGGATCCTTGTGGCTTGGTTCATTATCGAGAATCAACCTTGGTCAATGTCACCAAGGCTTTGCCGCCAGAAATTAGTTCAAACTTCAAATGGACTGTCGCTTGGTCAATGACTAGATTCGTGTGCGCTTGGACAACTTGAATCTTCAGGTCAACCCAGATTGTCACATTCTCTCTGGAAGCCGTCAGGAGTATTCCTCTCCTCTGAAATGCGAACTCCCTGAGACCAATCCAGAAGGTCACCGGGTTGGTGTCTGTTCCCAAAGTATTGGGCCTTTGAATCCAGATTGGCTCTTCCGGTTCTGTTTGGGCGTTGGTTATTCTGGCAAACTCCTCAAAATTTTGACTTTGCCCACTTACGTTGACAACGGATTTTGTAGTGTCAACAATATTAGACTCGTAGTATGCGGGATATTTTGATGGGGATGAGACGCTCAAGTTAAGCCCGACTGTAAGGAGAGCTTCTCCACTGTAGTAGTATATTTGGGGTGTCTGGCCAACAGTAATTGATGTTATATTAGCTATTCCTTGATTCCTAATCTCATTCAATAGTTCCTTGGTCTCTTTCAGAATACTGTCGGCTTCCTCTAGTTTCCTATCCGCTTCCGAGACTAACTTGTTTGCCGCCTCAAACTTCGAAGTCGCCTCATTTACCAGTACAGTCATTCTTTCAATATCTTGCTTCACTTCAATGAGCCGCAGGTTAGAGTCCTGAGATAGTCTGTAGGCTTGAGAGTATAGGTAACCTGACCATACGGATATGGTAAGGGTGATTATTATTGCCAGAGTAACGAAACGCTGTGTTGACGCGCCTGACATATCGCACCCTAATATCTAGGCTAACATCCAGAATTTAGCTTAATATATCGAAGTAAGCTAGATCACCTAGCCGCTATCTCTGGCAACGTTGTCATCCCTAAAGATGTGCGGATTCGGAACAGTTCGACTTAAATTTCTGGTGCCATTGCGATGGCGTATTGTATCGCAAAGAAACGGTTTGACGCGCCTTTTTTGGTCCTTCGGGAATGTCTTCCTAGTTGACTAGTCAGTTAGGATCAGTAGAGATTCGGCGGCCTATTAACAGTGCTGCAAGGCGATAGAGGATTCTCGCAGCTGGCCTTGAGAATTGCCGCTAGGACTCTTATCTCTCCTTCTTTAGTTGCGCCACAATGGTCTTGAGCTGATGCTCCCAATCCTCGGGTGTCATGTTTGGAAATGACCATGTGGCGTGGGGTTGGTGATATCTATCCAGAGACATGGTCTTCAAGTGCGGCGCGTAGTGCTTGAGCCCTGAGAGTGCGACCCATTCCAGATTGTAATGAATACCCATGAAGAGTGCGAGGTCATACTGACCCCTCCCATCCAGACCCTTCCACTCAAGATCCTTGAGTCTATTTGCAATATCAAGTACAGACATCGTCGATGCTTCTCTAACTCCTCTATTTATGAACTCACTGACAATGTGCGCGGTTGCCACAACTTGAGCCCTTGTCAATTCAGCAATCTGTATCGCATAATCGATAGGTTTTGCTTCTATCAGCTCGTCTTCGACCGATTCGTGTCCGACAACTAGTATGGGGCGCTTGGACCTCTTAATGGCTGCAACGATAGCATCGGGTCTGGTGATAGGAACGGCTCTCATCGAGCCTGAGACCTCAGCGGTCTGCCAGGGTTCAGCCCTTATCATTTAGCTTTCCTCGTCCCAATCATCCTTGGCAGCAGGGTTGGGTCTGGTGTCAGGCGTTCCTGCCAATTGTTTTCCTTCAGGATCTCAAATATCTCGTCCTTCATCGTTATCGGAATCTCGCTCTCTCTTCTCACAAGCTGATGTAGATCGTCCGGCATTCTACCGTAGAATTTCCTATGCATGTCTATGTAGTTACTTAGCTTTATCATGCGTCCCTTCGTGGTATCGTTGGGTCTCAGACACAGCTTGGCCATCATGACCATGGCCTCCTCTTTGGTCTCTGCTGTGTAGAAGAGATGTTCAGGTGTGGGACCTGCGTATACCTGAGCTCCTGTACGGGCGTCATAAACGTACCAGTCCTCTTCTTTGTCTCGTCTTCCCAGAAGCATGCGTCTATATTTTGATCCGTGAGGCCCGACAACAACTGGAACTCC
>CAZVKZ010000027.1:0-11600 GCA_964627775.1 uncultured Candidatus Bathyarchaeia archaeon
TACACCTCTCTATTCGTCGGCAGCGTCAGATGTGTATAAGAGACAGTCTTAGGCCCTCGCTTGCCCGGTATCACCTTCCCAGCCGGGGTCGTCGTGGTCGCAGCCCCTCTCGGCGTCGCTCCCGAACGTTGTATCCCAGTATTCATGTAAGCCTCATTGTCATAACATATGTAGACGATATCGTGCCCCCTCTCAAGCATACCTGAGAGTGCTTGAATTCCTATGTCGAACGTTCCGCCGTCACCTCCAAGGCAGATTATGTCAACCTTCCCTTTCCTCTCGCCACGCTTCTCCAAGGCCTCATACGCCAGCTCGACGCCGCTTGCAACAGCCGGCGTGTTCTCGAAGAGGGCGTGAACCCATGGTATCCTCCAGGCTGTGTACGGGTAGATCGTGGTTGAAACCTCCACACAACCTGTTGAGTTGACAACAACCGTTGGCCCTCTCGCTGCTTTGAGCGCCATCCTGACAGAGATTGATGGCCCGCATCCAGCGCATAGCCTGTGGCCTGGAGCGTACAACTCCTCTTTCGGCAGATCTTTCAGAACTACCATTATTCTCTCACATCCAAGAATTTGATTCTCTCAGTCACCTTGCCTGTCTTTGATGTCTGGAGCGCCTCCTCGAAGACCTGCTCAATCGTTGATGCAGGTATGTCTCTTCCACCTAACCCGTAGACCATATTGAGGAGTTTGAGTTCACTCCCTGTATTCTGGAGTGCTGAGGCGATGTCGCTGCATAGAGCACCGTAAGGTGCTCCGAAGCTTATCGCTCTATCCATGACGGCGAGCGTCTTGAGACCCTCTATGGTTTGGAGGAGCTCTTCCGTCGGGAAAGGCCTGTACACCCAGAGTTTTATCGAACCGACTTTCTTGCCCTTGGCTCTCAGCTGCTTTGCCACCGAACGTACCGTCCCGCAGGTGCTTCCCAGACTGATAATCGCTGCTTCAGCATCCTCCAAGCCGTAAGTCTCCGCAAAGCCGTACCCCCTTCCTGTAAGTTCTCCATACTCTTTCCCTACCCGCTTGACAACGTGCTTTGATCGGCGGAGGACCTCCTCCTGTTGGCGCTTGACCTCGTAATAGTATTCAGGCAAAGCCATTCCACCGACAGAGATCGGTGAGGCGGGATCGAGTTTGAAGACAGGTTTTCTGGGAGGAAGGAATCTGGCGACATCCTCATCCGCAATAGATTTCATGCTTTCAGTGGCGTGTGAGACTGTGAAGCCGTCAAGGTTGACAGCAACTGGAAGGTTGACACTCGGATCCTCAGCGATCTTGAAGGCTTGGATCGTCAAATCATAGGCTTCTTGAGCGTTTTCTGCAAAAAGCTGGATCCAACCGCAGTCGCGGGAACCCATCATGTCACTGTGATCCCCATGTATGTTTATCGGTGCTGAGAGAGCCCTGTTGACGACCGCCATCACTATTGGGCATCTCAAACTTGACGCAAGGTAGAGGACCTCGTGCATGAGGGCTAAGCCTTGACTGGCTGTTGAGGTGAAGACTCTTCCACCGGCCAAGCTGGCTCCGACACAGGCTGACATTGCAGAGTGCTCTGACTCTACATGGAGGAATTTTGCGTCAACCTCGCCGTTCGCAACATAGTCGCTGAACCTCTCCACTATTATTGTCTGGGGCGTAATTGGGTAGGCTGCAACAACATCGACAGCGCACTGTTTGGCAGCGTAGGCTACCGCTTCATCACCAGTGTATGCACACCCCACTTGGGTGCAGACAGCACCTTCGACAGTTACAGTACTTCCTTCGCCCGTGTAGGGGATGACCCCTTCACCTGTGAATACTCCTTTCTTACGGAACAACTTTCGATTCCTCCACCATCTCTATCGCGTCGACCGGGCACTCGGCAGCACATAAGCCGCAGCCTTTGCAGTGGTAATAATCCACTTTTATGCTCTCTTCGTGTTTCTTGTATGGCTTTGGCTCCCTCGTTATGGAGACATCAGGACAGACGATCCAGCAGATAAAACACCTGATACATTTATCCTGGTCGATCAAGGGTTTCTTGTCTATTCGCCATTCACCCGTCCTGTACTCAACAGATGACCCTGGCTGAAACATGACACCTGCGATCGGCGTCTCCCTCCAGCTGAGCTTCATCTTCTCGGCGAGACTCTCTTGCTTACTCATCCGCTCACAACCTCCTTGCTTCCGCTATCCAGCAACTCAAGATTCTTCTCAAGCAGATCTCCTGAGAATCTTGTTCTCAGAGCTTCCCTTATCGAGTTCATCGAGACCACATCTGTCGCTTTTGTGAACGCCCCAAGCATCACCGTGTTGAAGCCTCTGGAACTCTTCAAGATATTCAGGGAGATGCCTGTCGCATCAACACAGTAGCAAGAGGGGCCCTTGACTCCAAGCTGGGTTAGCACCTCGTTTGGGGATTTGGTTGAGTTGACTAGCAGACAACCATCCGGCCTCAAGCCTTCACTGACATTCACGAAAGCGAATAATGTCGGATCCAAAACTATGACAGCGTCTGGATTATAGATCTTACTGTGGATCTCGATCGGTTCATTTGAGATCCTCGTGAAGCCAGTCATCGGAGCGCCTATCCTTTCAGGACCGAACTCTGGAAAAGCCTGTATGTGTTTACCCTCCATCATGGCTGCCAAACCCAAAAGTCGGCTGATCGTTATCACACCCTGACCAGCTCTGCCATGCCACCTAACTTCGTACATCAGACTGACAACGCCTTGGAAGCTTTTCGTTCTTGATGTAGCTCCCTGTTTTTATCCTTTTGCATACACTTTCACCGCAGATGTTAGACACAGACGGAACATGACTGTTCAAATCATGATGGCCCCTTGGTGAAAATGCATTTTTATTACTGCTCGCTGCGCTCGCCCAGAAACAGGAAGCGAAAAGAATTACGAAGAAAGCGTGGGGCACACCATACTGAAGCCTTCAACAACCGTTCCAACAATTCATAGGAGACGATGACTTGCGCACACTAATGACCGCTGACGCGATCCGCACCCTAATCTTTCTTTTCCGGAACACACTTCTTGATTCTAACATCGTACGTCTGACCTTCAGGACACCTCACCGATTGAGTGGGAATCTCTTCGACATCAATCCCGATGTTCTTGATTCTACTCTCCACAATCTTGCCCTTCTCATCATACGAGGTTATCGTCATTATGCCACTGTAGTATCTGCGTTCGTTTGGAAAGCCGAGCTGTTGTGGACTAAAGTAAAAGGTGCCGGCATCCTGACTATTCGGTTCGAATCTGTGATGCGGCAGTTCTGAGACCTTCGTCGGCGGGATACGATACTCGTCAAATTGCAGCTCTACCATGTACGAGCTACCTCGCATTACTTGTGCACCCCAGTAGAATAGCGTTGGAGCTGTCCACGGCGGCATCTTTAGATCAAGGCAGCTTTCCCTGCATCTGATCGTTATAAGTATCACGGTATCTAATCACAGCAACAACCTCCCACCACACGAACAATGGACAAGTCGATCTCAAGTGGACCTTAACCGTCACGTTCAGTACGCATACAATCCAACAAATCCTTCCGTGAACAACCCCTACTGGAGCGCGCGCTAAACAGACTTTTCGTGTTATCATCTTACCCAGCATTAGCCGGATTGACTGGGCTCTTCTCAACAGTCTAGATACTCGGAAAAAACGTGAAATCTAACAAAGCTAGATCCTATTCATTGTCCTTGTTTGCTACACTCGCAACCGATAAAGCGCGCGCAAAACGTTGGCTTTCTTACAGTTTAGTGTTGTTCAGGAAGGTGTGAGATCTTTTGGATGTAGCAGAGCTTGCAATATTAATAACGATTGTCGCGATTGTTATGGGAATCTCAGCGGGAATATATTCGACGTATCTTGAGCATAAACGGAAGATGAAACTTATCTAAAAGGGCATCTGGACAACATAGATGAACAAGAAGGAGTTAAGACCAGAAGATATGCTGAGAAATGGAATAATTGTATCTAGCATAGGTCTTGCGCTTCTATTAGGCCTCCAATTAACAATCGGGATTAGGCCGTGGCATACTACAGGGTTTATTCCCATCTTCGTATGGATTGCCTTAATAATACCCTATTATATCATTCGAAAATAGCATCATTCTTGTTTCCATTTCTTAATACATTTTTCGTTGCTTAAGGACATGCTGTTGCAGATATGAAAGCAGTTACTATGACAGAGATCAGTGACTTTTTTTAGATAGATAATTGATAGAGAAGTTAGGGCGCGCTACTAATGCAGACGTGAGACTTGAGTTGCTGCACGCTGTATATTCCAACATGGTGAGCGCGCACATAAAGATGGGCTTGCTAATGCTCGCGTGAATCAATGTTCGCCATCCGGGGCTACTGCTTGCTTTACTCTTAAATAGCCAACATGCTGTAAAATTATTCCTTGGAGAATACGATTGCAGCGAAAATTCGGAGCTCCACTCACTGTGATTGTGGTAATGATATGTGCTACTTTGTTTTTGTGCCCAACACAGTTGCTTGCAGAATCCGGTGTTTTGCAGGAGGGCCCGCTCCAGTTCAGGCTAGAAGGACTGACACGTTCGCCGGCGGTTGTAATGACGACCGGCTCACTGGGAGGCTGGAACGAAGATGATTGGGTACCATTCCGACTTAACATCACGAACACCGACGGGAGCGATAATGTTGCTGAGGCAGCCGTAAATCTCGAACACGAGAACGCGGGGAGTTACGGTATTGATGCTTTTGCGGCCTGTTTCTCGGAGTCCGCTGGCTGCGGAAGCGGTAGGACTCCGACAGTTGGTCCATCTGTGGTCGGGAGCGGTTCTTTATGGAGACTTTTGGTCGACTCGTCGGAACAGATGCCGATGGTGAGTTTCTATTCTCTGCCCGGAGGCGTCAGGACCATTCAGTGGCGTCTGGGCGGGACCGTGCCTGCGGGTGGTTCACTTATCATTAGATGGGCGATTCATCTTGCCAAAGGCGGCTCGACGAATCTAGCCTGTACAGGGGGGACCCCGCTTGGCTCATGCTCTCCACAGACTATTCCGCCCGGAAAGGGTGAGGCCTCTTGGCCAGGGAGGTCACTTCAAGTTAGAACTGCGCCGCCGATACCCGGCGAGCGGACCGTATCAATAGATGTTGCGCAACGTCCTGGTTGTGTCGTAGCTACCGCCGCATACGGCAGCAGCATGGCTTCTGAAGTTGCCTATATGCACCATGTACGAGATGAAATGATAGGTTCAAGCAAAGTTGGAGAAATGCTGGTTGCCGGATGGAACGCTTTCTACTATTCGTGGTCTCCACCAGTAGCAGACCTCATTACGAAAAACGATCAGATGAAGCCAATCTTCCAATTCATTCTGATACCACTCGTAGGGACAATCCATTTGGCGGCTTGGATCTACGACATATTCACTTGGGTCGATGCATCACTTGCATCTGTTATTAGCTTCCTGACTGCAGCTTTCATATCATTAGTATCGTATGTAATCATGCCGTTCTGGACATTGATTTATATAAACAGAAGAAGAGTCAAAAAGGTTAAGACAGATATCTAGTTGAAATCCAGTTTCCACATGGAGGTTACACGCCGATTTTCCAACTTCCACCTTCCGCAGAAAACCCCTCCCTTACCTATATACCCCATAGCTGGTGAGCACACACACAAAGAATAATGGCTCGCTTCGCTCGCCAATTCTAAGCAGCGCACGCTCACCTAGATACCGACCTCAAACCCACGTAGCTCTGGTCACATTTTTTGTGTGAGAGTAGTCCTTAAATCGCTCTCCTAGCTAGTACGCCGAGAAGGGTTTGAGTGAAACAGAATTGCTCAAAGTAAGGGTGCTACAACTCTCTCTTAGCGCCATAGTCTCAGTCGTTCTCTTTGAGACTTTAACAGGCATCGCGGTCAACAGTCTCGTCATTCTAAGCGATGCAGCTCATGCATCTTTCGACGCATTAACGACTTTCATATTATTGGCTACTACACGGTGGGCTTTGAAGCCTCCAGATGAAGAACATACCTATGGGCATGAAAAGGTCGAATTCATCGGAGGTTTAGTGGGTGGAGTCGCCCTTGTTGCTATAGCAGTCTTGTTGCTGCAAGAGTCAAGCACTAGACTGATATTCGGTGGATCACAACCACGATTTGAACTCATAGGGTTCATCGCGATTGGATACACGTTATGCATAGATCTCTTTCGAGTTGGACTACTGACCAAAACAAATGAAAATGAAGGCGTAACAATCAAGGCCAATCTATACCATGCTCTTGGCGATATGGGCTCAACGATAGTAGCATTGCTAGGCTTTTACTTTGCAGCAATCTTCGGTTTATCTCAGCTTGACGCACTTGGCTCATTTATCCTGAGCGTCATGCTAATCTATCTGGGAATCAGACTGGTTCGAACTACCGCGCTGGAGCTTAGCGATGCTATTCCCAGAAAAATATTGAAGGAGATTCGGAAAAAAATTACAGCCACACCTGGAGTTCAAGAGTACAAGGGTCTCAAAGCTCGAAAGGTAGGAACGAGGTACTATGTAGACGCAACAGCCGTAATTCCGAAACACGTGGATCTCCAAGAAGCCCATGATATTGCAACAAGAATAGAAACAGGCATAACCAATCTTTTGCAGGATGCAACCGTAATCGTCCATATGGAACCCAGCGACAAAGAGGCATCCTTGGAGAACAAAATTGAAAGCATAGCTACGAAGATTCAAGGTATCAAAGGAGTCCACAATATCAGCACATCCTACGCCAACGGAGTTCTCCACATAACATTACACGCGCAAGTAGGTGGTGATCTTTCGCTCGAGGAAGGACATAAACTAGCCGAGAAAATAGAACAGGAGTTACAGAGCGAAGTGGAGAGTTCATCAAAAATAACTGTTCATATAGAACCTTTTGACCGCTTCAAGGTTTCGAATAGGGCTCTCTTTGAGGCCAATATAGGGGCAACTCTGCAACGGCTTCTGAAGAAATATCCTCTAGTTGAATCAAAAGGAATCACAACTTATATGAGTGGACAAAAACGACACATCAACATTGATCTAATCTTCAATAGCAAATTCTCAGTTGAAGAAGTTCACAACATAGTTACAGGTATTGAACAAGAACTCCAAAGCATATTTGACAATACTAGCGTCACAATTCACCCCGAGCCGGAAACAAGCAATTAGATTATCAGGCTCTTGTTATGACATTTTGGCTTGCAGCGCGCGCCAGATTTTCTTGCACATTAGAAGAGATGGACTGATCGAACCTCAGGTTCTACTATTTCTGTGTGTTTGCCGCAAATGCTGCGTGACGTACGACAGAAGGGCTACGTGTAGATCGAGAACACATTTTCGACGGATTCGCTTGCTACATCATTTAGCATATACTCAAATTTGCGAGAGGATTAGGGAGGAATCCATCCGGCTCTTAATTCGAGTCTAGTGATTTCTTAATGTCACTGTAGGACGATAGTGCCATTGCAGCCTTCGCTGCTCTGGAAGGCGAAGGATATGTTGGAACTCCTTTCCTTCTCAATACTTCAATTCCCTCCTTCGTGCTTCTTTCACCCATCCAGAATGCGAGCACAGGTTTACTGTGCTTATCCGCGATCTCCGCGACCGCGCGTGCCGGCTGGGCTGCGGTCACTATGCCTTGAGATACAAAGATGCATATTGCGCAATCGATGCTTGGATCGCTTAAGATGATGTCCAGCACGTTCTTGTAGCAGTCATAGTCAGCCGCGCCTGTCATATCCACTGGATTTGACGTCGAGGCTATCGCCAGAAGATTGCTCCTTATCCTCTCCTGGGTCTCGGCTGGCAAGACTGGGACTTTGAGGCCGAGTTTGCTGCACCAGTCCGAAACCATCACTCCAAGTCCTCCCGCGTTGCTGATGATACCGATGTTCTTTCCATTCGGTAGGGGCTGGTATGTCAATGCGAGGGCAGCGTCGAATATCTCCTCTACATCGTAGACCCTGAGCATACACGCTTGTTTTAGGCCAACATGGACGACGCTGTCTGAGCCTGCTATTGATCCTGTATGTGATAGGGATGCTCTGGCTCCTGCCTCGGATGATCCCGCCTTCAAGACCACTATAGGTTTCTTTCCTGCGACTTGTCTGCCGATCTCTACCAGTTTTCGTCCATCCTTGATGCCCTCGATGTAAACGCCAATGACTTTGGTTTGGGGGTCTAATGACAGGTAGGCTAGAACATCGGAAACGTCGATATCAGATTCATTTCCGAGATTTACAAACTTGGAAAACCCTATCTCTCTATTGTAGGCCCAGTCTAGCGTTCCGCAGCACATCGCGCCGCTTTGCGATATGAAAGCTATCGGCCCTTTCAAAGCACCAGTGAACGTGAATGTGAGATCAAGATTCATCTCAGTGTTTATTATTCCGAAGCAGTTTGGGCCGAGGAGCCTCATATTATTCTTCCTTGCGACCTCAACTAGTTTGGCCTGTGATTCCTTGTCTCCGCTCTCAGCGAATCCTGCTGAGATTATTATAGCGCCTGTAGCGCCTTTCCTGCCCACCTGTTCCAAGGTCTCCGAGACCAAGTTGGATGGGACCACTATCTCAGCCAGATCAAACCCTTCGGGTATCTCATCAACATTTGAGTACGTCTTATGCCCGAATATCGTGGAGAGTTTCGGGTTCACAAGGTAGATCTTTCCTTGGTAACCGCTGTTCAATGCGCTTCTGGCTATTGCTCCGCCAATCTTGTTGATCTTGTCTGAGGCACCTACTATCGCCACGGACTCCGGCTCGAATATCCTCTTCAACTGAGCATAGGTTTCCGCAATGAAATCGTCGTCGTAGACTTGGTCGAAGTTTCCGCCGCTCAAGAGTCTCACCTTACTTCGAAGGATATATAATGGACTGACAGTAAACATTACTTGTGTCTGGTGACTATATTGATTTTTGTCGTTTTTGCTGACATAGAAGCTGCAAGAGAGAAAGAAGCGTATCTTTCCGTGGCGGAGATATCAAAACTTCCCGGTGTAAAGGGAGTGTATTTGACCTTTGGCGGTCATGATTTCGTCGTAATTCATGAAGCGCCGGATCTCCCGGCCGCTGTCCAGACAGCCGTAAAGATCAGAAATATCCCTGGTGTGACTGATACTGAGACAATAATATGCATGGACATTCATGAAGTATTCAAGAGTTGAAGTGTAGATCTCCGCAAGTACAAAAAAATGGCAGGGTAGTTTCGAGAAGTCCATTAAATAGGGAGCCTAGTTTTTATGGGTTCTGTTCTTCCTAGCGGCTTAACCATCTGATCTTGAAGATCCTAACACCTTACCTGGCATTAGCGGGACTGGTGGCAGCCGTATCTGCTATTGTAGTAGCAAAGAAGAGAAAAGCTTAGAACCGTCCCCCTTTTCTCTTTCTTCAGTACGATTCTCAGAACAATCTTCAGCTTCGTTTAGTCGGACTACTCAGCGTACCCTCATCTTCAAGCATTAATCCGTGGGTTCAAATTGATCCTTTGGAGCTCCGCAAAGAGGGCAGGTCCAGCTTTCCGGTAGATCCTCAAAGGAGGTTCCCGCCGCAACTCCTGCAGCTGCATCTCCAACCGCCGGATCATATACGTAACCGCAGAGCATGCACCTGTATTTCTTAGCCAATTCTTTCTCCCCTTAAGGTTGCTATTGCCTAGAGATGTTCAAGTTAAATGTTGTCAAAAATGACAGACCCATCTGGAAAGATAAACTGAAATCTTAGTGGCGGCAAAGTGGACGGCAGTAAGAATAATTACCTCAAAGCTACGTCAATCCGTATCGGGTGTTCCAATGATGTCATTTGATGTTGCGGCAACAAAGAAGTTGGTTGGCAATAGAATAGACTCGCTGACTCCGAAGATCGTAGAGATCAGCCATAAGATCTTCGACAATCCAGAACTCGGCCTTTCAGAGTTCAAGGCTGCTGAACTCTTAGCCGCCGAGCTAGCAGAAAGTGGTTTTCACATCGAGAGAAATGTTGCAGGCCTGCCTACGGCCTTCAAAGCCTCCAAAGGTAAGATTGGGAATCCCGCGATTGGCTTGATCGCCGAGTATGATGCACTGCCTAAGCTAGGTCATGCCTGTGGACATAATATCATCGCAGCAAGCGCTGTCGGCGCCGCCATGGGCCTGTCTGAGCTTCTGAACAATGTCGATGGGAGGATCATTGTTTTTGGAACCCCAAATGAGGAGGGTTCAACCGCCGCAGGGAAAGGGCTGACCGATCTAGAATCACAAGTCAGAGGAAAGATCGAGATGGTTAAGGCTGGCTCCTTTAATGATGTTGACGCAGTTATGGAGATTCACCCCTACGTCAAGACAACAATGACAGCCCGTTTTCTTGCACTGATACCAGTCAAGATCAGCTTCATAGGAAAACCTGCCCATGCAGCAGCCGCGCCAGAGAAGGGCGTGAACGCCCTTGACGCGGTGATCCAGACTTACAACGGAATAAACGCGCTAAGACAGTATCTCAGGAGTGATGTTAGGATTCACGGTATCATAACTGAGGGTGGAGAGGCGCCTAACATCGTCTCCGAGAAAGCCTCGGCTCTCTTCTACCTGAGAGCCTTAGACGAGAGGTATCTGGATGAGGTTCTCACGAAGGTCAGGAGGTGTGCTGAGGGAGCCGCTCTTGCCGCCGGTGCGATCCTGGACTTTCGACCGAGCTCGTATAGTCTTTCGAATATGCTGACGAACAGCATCCTCAGTGAAACCTTTGAGAAGAATCTTCGTGAACTCGGGGAGCCCGTGGAAGGGCTAGATGATCATGAACAGCTTGGATCATCAGATATTGGAAATGTGAGTTGGGTTGTTCCAGCTATACATCCTCTGATCTCTGTCGGACCCAAGAGCGTGGCTATTCACTCCCATGAATTTGCGAATCTGACGATCTCTGAGAGCGGGAATCGAGCTTTGATAATCGCTGCGAAAGCTATGGCATTGACCTGCATCGATCTCTTCGCCAACAAGGATATGTTTGAGAAGATGAAGATGGAACACAGCAAAGCTGTGGAGGCGTAAGCTCCTTCAACTGATCTCTTTCACTGCTTTTTCTATCCGTCCAAGAGCTTCACGTATATTCTCTGCCGAATTCGCAAAAGAGAATCTCACATGACCTTCGCCTTGTGGGCCGAAGGCTACACCTGGAACAATAGCGACTCTGGCCTTTCTCAGTATAAGCTGCGCCGTCTCCATTGATGATAGTCCAAGTTCTCTAATGTTGGGGAATGCGTAGAAGGCGCCTTTCGGCGAGCTACACGAGAACCCATCGATCTCGTTGAGGCCATCGGTTATTATGTCCCGCCTCCTTCTGAATTCCTCAACCATCCGGATGACGCAGTCCTGGGGGCCCTTTAGCGCGGCTATCGAGGCTTTCTGCGCTATCGAGTTCGGACACCACACGGAATGTTCGCTTATGTCACGGATCTTTGAGACCAGCTCACTGTCCCCAGCAACGTATCCGACCCTCCACCCCGTCATGGCGTAGGTCTTTGAGAACGAGTTCACAGTAAGAGTCCTTTTCTCCATGCCGGGAATACTTGCGAAGCTGATGTGTGGATAATCATTGTAAATGAACTTCTCATAGACCTCATCTGAGATGACCAAGAGGTC
>CAZVKZ010000028.1:0-11548 GCA_964627775.1 uncultured Candidatus Bathyarchaeia archaeon
GTGAACCATGAGCCCGCAAAGAAGGCTGATACTACTAATTCTGATCGCTGGATCTTGCCTATTTCCATTACATAATCAAGTGGAAGGACAGATTAACGCAACTGTAGATAAAACTCGTACCTCCACCATGCTTGATGCATATGGGTGGCGTCATGTCGTTGGTCAGGTCAACTTGACTGGCGGAAATGCGATCGTTCAAGTTACTACAACGTTCACCTCGGGCCCCAGCTTCCTCGCAAGCGTCACAGCCTACACGATGCTCGATGTGGTCAAAAGTAAAGAGAACGCTTCTTTCAACGTAGTTCTGGCAAATGCAACCCTGTCATCTTCCCTTGACATAGACTACAGTTTTGCTGTAACTGTCAATCCGACAAACAACGTACCACATAGGTTGTCAGTTGCGCAGAGTTCGAGTTCTACAGATGGCAGTGGGCACCTTCACATCTTTGGAACGGTAACAAATAACATAGGGACGGATGCGACTTTTGTTCAGGTCATTGCAACTTTCTACACTGATACTTCGGTAGTCGCTTATGCAGACTGGACGTACCCTAATCCACTGAATCTCACAGCAGGAGGCACGGGGACGTTCGAGATAGTGGCGTTAAACACAACCAGAATAACTACAGTTATTTTGACGGCTCAATGCGCTCAACTCCAGAGCTATCCAGTTGCAGACTTCGTCCTGAGAGTTGTGCCACCGCTAACCAAGTCTGTGACGCAGGGCAGCTCAACGACATATGATATCCGAAGTACCCCAAACTTGAAACTTACCGAATCATCCTTGACCTTGTCAGCAACTGGTCTACCACCAGGTTCAACAGCCACTTTCACACCCCCAACCGTAATTAATGCTAGCAAGGCGAGTCAAATAATCCTCAACATAACAACTTCCTCAGCTCTGGGGATGGGTGTAGGCACTTTCCGAATAGTCATTAGCGCGCAGTCTGGAACAGCTTCTCATGCTGTTTCCGTCATCCTGACTGTTAATCCGTCAGTGGATTTTGAACTGACGATATCGCCACCTTCTGTTAGTGTATCTCAAGGCAATACAGCATCATTCACGGTTACTGCAAAGTCTAGTGGCGGCTTCTCGTCCTCTGTGACTTTGAACTATTCGAATATACCTGCAGGGAGTAGTGCGAGCTTCAGTGTGAACCCAATCATTCCCACCCCGGCAGGCGCTCAGACAACATTCAGCATAAACACTAACCTGAGTACCACTGTTGAAACAAGGGTGTTCAGCGTATGTGGCCGTGGCGGCACCCCAGTCAAGAGCCATTGTGTACCTGCGTCGATCACTGTAACCCCATCAACAGCGCCACGCTTCAGCGTGTCCATACAGCCTCCTGATAGAACTGTCTTACGTGACAGTTCTACAACATTTACAGTGACAGTTAGATCAATCAATGGGTTCAACCAACTGGTGTCGTTGTCTCTGTCTGGTCTGCCGGTTGGCACATTTGGAGTCTTCATACCATCTGCTGTAACACCGCCCCCAGACGGAACCTTTCAGTCCACGCTTAATGTCTCGACTACTCCTACACCAGCCTACGGTACATACACGATTACTGTAACTGGGAGTAGCACGGGATTCTCGCCACATTCTGTGCCGGCAACCCTTACTGTGAGTTCATTCACTGAGCCCGACTTCGCAGTTTACATAGTGCCTACCTCACTATCTATAATCCGGAACAACTCAGGCTTCGCCACTATACAAGTGGTCTCGATCAATAGCTTCGATGGGTCAGTAACGCTTACGCTGCATGATGTGCCGATGGGGGTCAGTCATGCGATCGCAAACCCCACAGTAGCTCCCTTACCAGGCGGATATGTCTATACTAAGCTGACCCTCCAAACAAGCAGTTCCGCCAAGACTGGAAGCTACGCGCTAACCTTGAGGGGTTCGACTGGCAGCAAGACCCGCACTGCCAGCTTGGCTCTTCAGATTGTCAATGGAACATCGCTGGGAAAATGCATAGTCGCGACGGCCACATACGGCTCGGAATTGTCTCCAGAGGTCCAGTTCCTGAGGGAATTCAGGGATGGGCGTGTGCTCTCAACGACGGCAGGCAAGGAGTTCATGAAAGCCTTTGACGCGTGGTACTACTCCTTCAGCCCACAAATAGCGAGCTGGCTCTCTACAAGCTCATCGATGAGAGAGGTAGTCAAGGTACTTCTTGCACCACTGCTTGGAATTCTGCATCTATCAGAGATCTCTTACTCAACTCTGAGTTTTGCGCCTGAGGTCGCAATCACCGTCGCAGGATTAGTTGCAAGTTCACTTGTCGGCATGGTCTACCTCGGCCCGATTCTCACGATCGCACGGAGAAAAACCACACGCAGAAGTCATCTCAGACTGCTCATTTGGGTGGCTCTCGCTTGCGCTTTGTCAATGCTATTGTTGTCGATAGGTCTCATCTCATTCGTGTCTCCGCTGGTAATGTTGTCATCCTCAACTTTGGTCCTATCAACTATGGCTCTCGGCTCATTGCTTGTTCCCCTCGCAGTATCCAATCTATTGCATCCACGCTGAGCAGATCTCGCTATTCTAAGGCTACTTTTGCATTTCCTCATCTGTTCAGACTAGTTCAGAAGGCCCCCTGCAGACAAACGATTGCTGTCAGAAGCGGTCCAGAACAAAGTCTAGGCTGAACCTAGCTGATTCACCGGAAGCCTAGCTGACAGTCACCTCTAGAAATCTTTAAGCCCCGTCCCTGTCATCGTCTCTGCTCAAGGTACAACAAGGTGTCATTAATGAGGTTGAAAGGGAAAGTGGCAATCGTTACAGGCGCAGGCCGCGGAATAGGAAATGCGATCGCACAAATTTTCGCACAAGAAGGAGCCAAGGTAGTGCTGAACTACAACAGGTCTGAGAAAGAGGCGTCCAGCCTGGCCGATGACATTCGGAGGAAAGGCGGTGAAGTGCTCCTCATGAAAGCCGACGTCTCAAAAACAGACGATGTCAAGAATATGGTTCAGAAAGCAATCGCGAAGTTTGGTCGAATAGACATACTTGTCAACAACGCTGGGATGCTATTTCCAGCAGCCTTCATGGACTCCACAGAGGAGATGTGGGACAAAACAATTGATGTCAACCTGAAAGGCGCATATCTCTGCTCTAAAGAAGTTGCACCAATCATGTTGAACCAGAAGAAAGGCAAGATAGTCAACATCTCCTCAGTATGCGGACTGGCGCAGAAATCTGCTCTCGGAAATACTCCATATGCTGTCTCGAAGGCTGGTGTGATAGGTTTGACCCGTTCACTGGCGGTGAACTTGGGCCCAACCATCAATGTCAACGCGATCTGCCCAGGCGTAATCGACACAGATATGGTCGCCTTTTTCACTCCTGAGAGGAAGAAGATGATAGTGGAAGAGACCCTTCTGAAGAGAATAGGCAAACCAGAAGATGTGGCAAAAGCCGCCCTCTTTTTGGCATCAGACGAGTCGGACTTCATCACCGGGGAGATAGTCACGGTCGGCGGCGGCAGAGGAATGCGCTAGGGCACGCGCGGCTGGGGTAACATAGCAGTAGCCTACTGAGAGAAGCTTCAGCCTGGCGAAGAATAAGCTTAAATAAAGTGTCTGCGCGAATGTGGGCGGTTAGGCATCATCAAGATTGTGCGAGATGATTTAACGATATGCAGAAATTCGGCAAGAGCCTACGTTTGGACAATCTCCGAAAGGAGTTTGGCAGCCTCGTAGCCGTCAACGATGTAAGCTTGGAGGTCAAGAGCGGCGAATTTGTCAGTCTACTGGGCCCATCAGGATGCGGCAAATCAACCACGCTGAACATGATCGCTGGACTACTTAGGCCGACAAGTGGCAGGATATACGTAGGTGACACTGACATAACAGACCTCTCTCCAATAGAGAGGAACGTCGGACTGGTCTTCCAGAACTACGCTGTCTTCAGCCACATGACAGTACGTGACAACCTCGCCTTCGGCCTGAAAGTCAGAAAGATGCCCGCAGACGAGATCAGATCCGAAGTCCTCAAGACAGCAGAGACACTTGAGCTGACCGACATACTTGGAGTGAAGGCAGGTAAACTGAGGCTCGATGAGATGCAGAGAACAGCACTCGGCCGCTCAATGATCACGAGGCCAGCATTCTTCCTCCTTGACGAGCCACTCAGCAACCTCGACGCAGGTCTAAGATCAACTATGAGAGTAGAGCTGAAGAGAATCCAGAGAGAGCTGGAACAGACAATACTGTACGTCACCCACGACCAAGTCGAGGCCATGTCGATGGCCGACCGCATAGCTGTAATGGATCACGGAGTCCTCCAGCAGTACGGTTCAAGAGACGCGCTCTACAGCCACCCGGCGAACCGGTTCGTCGCTACCTTCATCGGAAGCCCCACCATGAACTTCACAGACTGCACGCTGGTCGAGAAGGACAATAAGGCATACCTTGACGCCTCAGACTTCAGGATAGACGCAACACAATTCGCCGACACAATCAAGAAAGAAGCGGTTGGCTCAGAGCTCATCATGGGAATCAGGCCTGAGAACGTCAGTCTGAGTCAGGCAAAGAGCGCGAGCTCAACTGAGTGTGAAGTATTCATAACTGAGCCGATCGGGCCGAAGACCATAGTCACAGTCTCTATTGGACGTAGCCTGATAAGATCAATAGCCCCAGGCAGGTTCAAGGCTGAGATAGGCGACAAGCTTCACATGAACTTTGATATGCAGAAGCTCCACGTCTTCGATAAGAAGACAGAGAAGGCAATCTTCTAGGATAAGTCATCAATCATGCCAGCCATCAAGGTTGAAAACCTCACCAAAAGGTTTAATGAGAATACCGCCGTCGATCACATCAACTTCGAGGTTGGCGAAGGTGAATTCTTCGTTATACTAGGTCGACCCGGCGCAGGCAAGACAACAACTCTCAGGACTATTGCTGGGCTAGAGAAGCCTGACGAAGGAAATATCTACATCAGAGACCAACTTGTCAACGATGTACTGCCCAGTGAAAGAAACATAGCAATGATCTTCCAGAACCTAGCCCTATATCCCGCCTGGACAGTATTCGACAACATGGCCTTCACACTCAAGATACACAAGGTTCCAAAAGAGGAGATCGATCAGAGAGTCAATGAAGTCGTCAAGACCCTCAAGATAGATTATCTCCTGGATAGAACCCCGGCTACGCTAAGTGGAGGGGAGAGGCAACGTGTAGCCATAGGCAGAGCGCTCGTCAGACGCCCAAGCGTCTTCCTGATGGATGAACCGCTCGGTCCCCTAGACGCCCTGCTGAGGCTGAACATGAGGACAGAACTGAAGAGGCTCAAAACTGAGCTTAATCAGGCGATAATATACACAACCCCTGACCAGCTTGAGGCTATGAGCATGGGCGACCACATAGCCGTGATGCATCAGGGAGTCATTCAGCAGATAGGCTCACCAGAGGATCTCTACAACCACCCAGTCAACCGCCTTGTGGCAGGCATGATAGGCAGCCCATCGATGAACTTCGTCCCAGGAACCTACGAGGTGGCTGGCTCAGAAGCCATGCTAAAATGCGCAGCATTCAAGGTCAACCTGACAAAGTTCAAGCCAGTAATAGATAAGGGATCATCCAGCTCAGAACTCATCTTCGGAATAAGACCAGAGCACATCAAAGTCGATCATAAGAAGCTCTCACCAGACTCCGTCGAAGGCACCGTTGTCCTAGAGGAGGCGCTTGGATCTGAATCGATCCTGCACGTGAATGTCGACGGGACATTGCTGAAGGCTATCGTTCCACCAACCTTCGAGACGATATATGGAGAGAAGGTCTGGCTGGGCTTTCATACGGATAGCATTCACATACTTGACGGCAAGACTGAGAAGCTAATAGTCTAGAAAGAATGACCCGATCTCTACCATTCAAGCATCAGAGCGTGAGGCAGCACTTTCACAGTACTCATCTTCTTATATCCGATTACTCACAGCTCAGAGGTAGAGTTGAGCCTCCCAACTTCTGGGTAGACTCAACACCAACTTGTTAAGGTGACGATGCACTGCCGACTAGGAAAAGCGGAGGCGAAGCCGCGGAAGAGCCCAAGAAGAAGCTAGACTCCATAGAAGATGTAGCCGGAGTCGGGCCCGCCACAGCAGAGAAACTCAGAGAGCTAGGATTCCACACGGTAGAGTCCCTGGCGACGGCTGCGGTAAAGGAGCTTGTACCAGCAGGGATAAGCGACAAGCAGGCTGCGAAGATAATAGGTCAAGCACGTGATAGTATCTCCATATCCTTCATCCCCGCGAACGAACTCATAAAGATGAGAGAGAGCGTACTGCGGCTCAGCTCAGGAAGCAAGACGATCGATGAGCTTCTGGGCGGAGGTCTGGAAACCCAGACTATAACTGAGTTCTACGGTCAATACGGTGTTGGCAAATCGATACTCTGCCACCAGCTCTGCGTCAACGTCCAAAAGCCAGTTGATCAAGGCGGTCTGAATGGTGGGGCGCTCTACATCGATACTGAGCAGACCTTCAGGCCCGAGTGGATCGTCAGGATGTCCAAGCACCTCGGCATGGACCCCGACAGCGTAGCTCGAAACATAATCTACTCTGAAGCCTACAATAGCGACCACCAGATACTTCTTCTAGACAAAGCCGACCAGATAATAAAGGAGAATAACGTCCACCTGATAGTCGTCGACTCCCTCACAGCCCATTTCAGGAGCGAGTACCTTGGAAGGGAGATGCTGGCTGAGAGGCAGCAGAAGCTCAACAAGCACCTGCATAGACTCACAAGATTGGCCAGAGTATTCAATACCGTAGCTGTGGTGACCAACCAGGTGATGTCAAGGCCTGACGCGTTCTTCACGATGGCCGTGGAGGCTGCAGGAGGCCACATAGTTGCACATACCAGCCATACCCGAGTATTCATACGTCGGACAGCAAGCGGCCCAGTCCGCATAGCAAGACTCGTCTCAAGCACATACCTGCCAGAGGGCGAACGGCTCTTTAAGATCACCGAGAACGGAATAGAAGACGTTGAAGAAGAGGAAGTCGGCAGGAAGTGAAATCCGCAAACTCAGACCTTGCAGCCAAATATCTTGAAGCCGTCGCCGAGCGCAGACTCAAAGACAGCGAGAATGAGTTCGAGCAGATAAGAACTGGCATAGGCAATTCTGAATGGAATAAAGGCTACCTGAAAGCCCTCGAAGGGCTGCTCTTGACCTTAAGGTCAAACGATAGCAGGTACCTCTACCTGCAGAGGATTGAGGTGGAGGAGAAATCAGTCAAGAAGCTGAAGGAAGAATTCAAGAAGCATTCAGCGAGTGAGCTTCACGGCGACTACGACCGAGGCTACTTTGCAGCCCTCACCGATTATGCCTTGGTCCTCGACCGCGTGAAGCCATGGGCCCGGAAAATCGAGGCCGAAGAAGTGCAGGCTGAAGCCGGAGGTTCCTCAGGGGGAGAGGCGGCTAGTACGGATTAAGCGTATAAAGGATGATCCAGAGCGCGGCCCAAGCGAAAATGAAAGTTCCAACTCCCAACATCACCATCTTATGTCCAGTCTGTAGTTCCGCTTGATCATAGTAGCGGCGGCGGACTACTGTTATGGAGAGGAGATAGAGGAGCGCCGCGAGGGCTATGCCGATTGAACCTTTAAGCTGAAGTAGATAGCACAATAATGCAGCAATAGCGCCCAGAGCGAACCTGGACCAGTAGATTATAGTTGAGGGTCCGTATCGCTGAGGCTTTGGAGTCTTCTTGGTCGACTGCGAAATGAAGGATATCATGTCTAGTGTGGACATCGCTGTTCTTACCCTTGAGTTGGCGGACAGAATAGTCAAGCAACGAATAGATAACATTTACCACATCCTGCCCAAGACCTTCATCATTCGCCTGCGGCCGAGCGGACTCAGGCTTCTGATTGAGATCGAACGGAGAATGCACCTCACACAATTCAACTATCCCACCCCTCAGAAGCCAAGCAACTTCTGCATGGGCCTAAGAAAGAAGCTAGTCGGGGGAGTTCTTGAGTCGGTCGAGCAATATGAGTTCGAAAGGATAGTTAACCTGAAGATATCGACATCCGATGGGGCCTTCACCCTAGTTGCTGAACTCTTCAGAAGAGGAAACCTCATCATCGTTGATCCTGAGAACAAGGTGCATTCGAGTCTGAGATACGCTAGGATGCGCGACAGGAACGTTATCAGAAGGGAGCCATACCAACCAGCGCCGCTGAGCGGCCTCAATCCTTTGAGCGCAGACATTGATAGGCTCCAAGCCATGAAGGAACTTGGAGACGTCACAGTCCTGAAAGCCCTGACATCCCTGCTCTCTACAGGTCCTCTTTACTGCAGAGAGATACTGCTTCGCTCAGGGATTGACACTGAAACACCCGCAAAAGGGCTCGTCGAAACTCAATTCCAAGCCATACTTGATTCCATATCTGAACTTAAGATAAGAATAATCAAAAGAAGGATTGACCCAGTCATCGTATTCGACGAAGCGGGCGCATTCCTAGACGTCACGCCCTTCCCCCTCAAAGTCTACGAAGGTAAACCCGCAAAGAGATTCGAGACGTATAATGAGGCTGCAGATGAGTACTACTCAGCTCAAGCAGCTACTCATCTGATCGAGAGGGCGAAAGAATCCCAAGCTCAAGAAGAGGCTAGACTCCAAAGGATCCTCAGGGAGCAGTCAGAACAGAGAGAGCTCTTGAAGAAGACAGTTATCTCAAGCCGAGAGGTAGGAGACCAGATCTACCTCAACCTACACACACTGACGGAAATAGCGGAGGCTCTTCGAAGAGAGAAGGAGAAAGGAGCAAGCCCGCAGGATCTTGAACAACTTGCAAAGCAGAGGATGGCGAACGTGAAACCAGAAGTGAAAGTGGAGAGTCTCCCAGAAGGTTTGAACTTCGACATCTCAGGCAAGGTCGTTCACATTCGCCATGACAAGAGCCCACAACAAGTCGCACAGGAATACTACGCAGCAGCCAAAAAGGCCGCACAGAAGCTTCAAGGACTGGAGGAATCTCTCAAAGAGACCGAGGTCAAGCTCAGGAATCTCCCAACGAAGGCGGCTGATGAAACGGCTGAGTTCAAGATTCCAAGGCGCATGAGGGAGAAGGCTTGGTACGAGAAGTTCCACTGGTTCAGAAGCTCCGACGATTTCCTCGTAGTATCAGGAAAAGATGCCTCGACAAATGACCTGCTGATAAAAAGGCACCTCGAGATCCCTGATATTGTCTTTCATGCAGAGGTGCATGGTGCACCTTTCACTGTGATTAAGACCGATGGCAGAAAGGTCTCAGAGACAACGTTACTGGAGGCTGCCCAAGCCGCTGCCTCACGAAGCAAAGCATGGTCTCTGGGTCTCGCCTCGCTCGATGTCTACTGGGTAAACACTGAGCAAGTGAGTATGAAAGCCCCAAGCGGCGAGTACATGGGCAAAGGCCAATTCATGATCACGGGCAAGAGAAACTACGTCAGAGGAGTCGAGTTGAAGGTGGCCATCGGAATCCAGCGAGGAAATGACGAAGTTCGATTTATCGCCGGTCCACCTGCCGCAATAAAGAAGCAAGCGGAAGCTTATGTGGAGTTAGTTCCTGGAAAGGTCTCCTCAGGAAAGTTGGCGAAGAAGATCATAGAGGTTCTCAAATCAACAAGCCCGGAGCAGCTGAGAGAGAAAATCAGTCAAGCTCTATTGGATGAGGTAGCAAGGCTGGTCCCAGCTGGCAGAGGAGAGATCATTAGCAAAGGAAGGGCAACACAAACACTATAAACATCGCATCAACCGTATCTTCAGAGTGAGCGAGAGATCATGGCAGCCGACAGAGACGAGACCGTCGTCGCCGCAAAAGATGTCATGTCCAAACCGGTGATCACAGTTAAGGAAACTGAGAGTGTTGTCAAGGCAGCTCAGATGATGCAGAGGAGCAACGTCGGTGGAGTAATAGTCGTGAATAGAGAAGGGAAACCGCTAGGAATAATAACTGAGCGGGACCTTGCGATAAGAGTCGTTGCCAAGGATCTCCAACCCAACAAGATAACTGTCTCAAAGATAATGAGCAGGCCACTCGCCACCATAGACGGGGATGCCAACATAAGGGAGGTCGCCAGGAAGATGAGCAAACTTGAGATCCGCCGACTCGCGGTCGTAAGCAAGGGCGAGCTTCTGGGGATTGTCACAAGCAAAGACCTCCTGAGAATAACGCCCGCCTTGATCGACATACTTTCTGAGAAGTCTAGATTATTAGCTCCTGAACCAGTTAGGGCTGCCAACAGGCTGGCGGGGTACTGTGACAAGTGCGGCATCTGGTCTGACAGACTCGCCCAGCGTGATGGAGAATTCTACTGCGAGGACTGTCTCTCCGATATAGAGGAAGAGACCAAGGCACATTAGCCAAACACATCCAGAATCTCCACCTTCGTAGATGTCACCTCTCAGCTGGGATCGTCGAGAAGATTAAGACCAAGGCTAAGAATAGAATAGTCAGCAATCTGCAAAGGTAACTTGGATGTTTGAAGCCGACACAAATATCGTTGGAGCCAAGCTTCTTGTTGGCAATGAGCTTGTTGAAGCAGGCATCAGTCTGGAGGAGGGGAAGATCCTTAAGATCGGAAAGGAACCGAGCCTACCAAAGGCTGAGCAGACTCACGATGTCAAAGGCCTTCTTGCCAGCCCAGGACTGATCGACGCGCACGTTCATCTGAGAGACCTGCAATTGTCCTATAAAGAGGACTTCTTCACCGGCACATGCGCCGCCGCTGCCGGGGGCTTCACGACTGTTCTTGATATGCCCAACAATATTCCACCAACAAACTCTGCAGGAAACCTCCGGCTGCGCCGCGACGCAGCCATTAGCAAGATAGTTGTGAATGTCGGGTTCCACGGAGCATTACTGGACGATCAAGAGGAAGCTAGGAGGATGCGCGCTATGGGTGTCTGCTCCTTCAAACTCTACCTCAACGATCCCAAGCCCTCAATGAATATCGATGACGACTCAGTCATCCTCAGTGCCCTCTCAAACTGCGCCTCCATAGATGTTCCAGTCACAGTCCACGCAGAGGATAGGACCAGCATTGAGAGGAGGCTGAAAGGCTTTGAGGGCAAACCACTAGGATTTGACGGCTACACAAATGTCCACAGCCCGAGTGTTGAATTGATGGCTATCAAAAGAATTCTCGAGCTAGGAGCCAGTTCAGGAGCACATCTGCACCTATGTCATATTAGCTCCGGCTCAAGCCTAAGCACTCTTGAGGAAGCGAGGAATCGCGGAGCAAGAATCACTTGTGAGGTGACCCCTCACCATCTGCTCCTTTCAAGGAAAGATATGGAGATGCTCGGTGGCTGGGCCCTTGCGGACCCGCCCCTGAGAGATATTCGGGATGTACGAGATCTCTGGAAGGGCCTCCCTGTTCTTGACTTCTTGATCATTGCAAGCGATCACGCACCGCACAGCCTGGCTGAGAAAAGCTCCAAGGATGTCAGGGAAATAAGGCCAGGCATCCCAGGTCTGGAAACAACGGCCCCCCTTCTCTTAGACCAGGTGAATAAGGGACAACTGCCCTTGCCGAGGTTCATCGAGCTTC
>CAZVKZ010000029.1:0-11414 GCA_964627775.1 uncultured Candidatus Bathyarchaeia archaeon
AGATCCTGAGGAGAAGCGAAAGATTATTGGCGAGGAGTTCATACGCTCGTTCGAGCGTGTCGCAAAAGAACTGAATGCCGATTACCTTATCCAAGGTACAATATACCCTGACAGAATCGAATCTGGATTCAAGAAACACTCAGAAAAGATAAAGACTCACCACAATGTGGCAGGTTTGCCCGATGTCACAGACTTCAAGGCGATCGTTGAACCGATAAGGGACCTCTACAAAGATGAAGTTAGACTAATAGCTCGAAAACTGGGACTGCCAAAGGAAATATGGGGAAGACAACCTTTCCCGGGTCCAGGGCTCGCCGTCAGAATAATCGGCGAAGTCAGCTCAGAGAAACTGGAGATCCTCAAAAGAGCCGATCACATTGTGACCGAGGAGATGCAGAAAGCTGATCTTGTGGGCAGACTTTGGCAATACTTTGCAATCCTGACAGATACAAAAAGCACAGGAGTCAAGGGCGATGCAAGAGCTTATGGATTCACGGTAGCAATAAGGGCGGTCGAAAGCATAGATGGAATGACCGCAAGCTTCGCAAAGCTTCCACACCAGCTCCTGGAGCAGATCTCATCGAGATTGACAAACGAGGTACCCCAAATAGTACGCGTAGTCTACGACATAACCCATAAACCACCAGCTACCATAGAGTGGGAATAGTTGCATTGATGTTTCTATTTCGGTAGAGGTGTTATCGCTCTACGCTATTCATCTTGGGTTGGCCTCAAGGATGCCTGGAGTCATATAGGTGTGAGTGTTATAGCCCTGAGACTCAGAGAGCAGGGCTACCTATTCAGGGAAATTGAACATTTTGCCAGGTTGGAGTCCTGAATAGTGTTCATCCGATCTCGCAGCAAGATCCGAAGGAGATCGGGAGACATATCGCTCTGGAAAAGAGTCCAAGAGAGAGTTGCTCGAGATCTTGGTTAAAGACCTTGGAGTCAAACTCGCACCGCCAGAGGAGTCCGAGTGACGAAGGAGGTGATCTGGATTGAGTGAAAATAAACTGGAGAATTTCTTCTCAGAGCAAATGCTAAACATCATGCTAGGGATAATACATATCGAGATTCTATTCGATGCTTTGAAGACGAAGGGGGTATTGACAGATGAAGACCTTCGGAACTCATCTCGTAAGCTCTCCAAGCCAGAAAATGTGAGAAAAATGTTTGGAGAGGTCTATTCCTTCAATAAGGACCTTGTAGACGAGTTTATGAAACGTATCAAGTAGGGGCATCAGAACCTGCACCAACAGAGGAGAGTTACCTAGATAAGCGAAGTGAGCGTGGATGGGGAAGGAGTTGACCTTTAGATCGGTTTGATCCCTCTCAGTCTTGCCGCGATTGCTTTTTTTGAAACATCGCGGATGATGATGGTAGTTATGCATCCGGCTAGTCGCATCGAATTTCTAAAAAACGATCGTTCCGTTGATTGTGGATGTCGTTGTCTTCATGATCATAGGCATAGCCACGATGCGGGAGAATAGAGGCAAGGAAGCCCCAACAACTGAAGGAGAAATTGCACTGTCCGGAATTCAAGCAATTACGACGTTACGATATACACTAAACCTGAAGCGAGTTCGACTCCGCAATCTCAGACGTATTCCTTCCTGAACAGTTCAGGGTCAAGTCTATCTCAGACTAGCCTGATCAGCTGCATCTTCAAGACTTCAACACTTCTGTATAGTTGGGTTCTAAAGCAGCTCCCTGACCGTCCTAGTCTCTACCATTGTGAATCGTGAGCTTGGAGCCTTGCCCTAGGATTCCTTGGATTCTTCCGCGTTCGAATACGGGAATAACTAGCGATCACTGACAAAGTATTACTTCGGGTCAATCCCAACCAAAAGCCTTCTCAAGGAAGAAATTAAATATCAGTTCCAGTACCTCAGATGCCAACATTCCCAGCCAAAAAGTAAGGGATACAGAAGGTGTGGCAGGAAATCTTCACCTCACTCCCGTTCGCATTCCTAGTTTCACTCGCAACCGCGCTCTTGCTCTATTGGTACGGAGGCAGAATCTCACCAAAAGGATCAAAAGTCCCAGGAAAATTCACTCAATACGCGTGCGGTGAGGAAGTGCCTGCCGAAAAGCTTCAGGTCAATGTAGAGCGCTTCTTCATATACGCAGTCTTCTTCCTCGTCTTTGACATACTGGCATTCATGTTAGCTACAAGCTTGAGTAGCCCAGGATTCATGCCGGCCCTTTATGCAGTGATCACACTCTTGGCAGTAGTTCTCCTTCTTCCAATGTTGAGAATCCGCATGAGTTGAATCTAGATGAATCTCGTCAAGTGGTCAAGAATCAAATCGCCATGGGTCTTCCACTTCAACGCTGGAGGCTGCAATGGTTGTGACATTGAGATCCTGGCAGCCCTGAATCCGCGCTACGATATAGAAAGGTTTGGGATGATCTTGCGAGGGAGTCCACGGCATGCGGATGTGCTACTTTGTACGGGCACAGTGACGCGCCAAGTCCGCGACAGGCTTAAGAGAATATATGATCAGGTTCCAGAGCCAAAATTTGTGATGGCCTTTGGTAACTGTGCTTGTACTGGTGGCGTATTTCAGAAATGCTACAACGTGCACGAAGGAGTTGACAAAGTGGTGCCTGTGGATATGTATGTTCCAGGATGCCCCCCCAGACCTCAAGCGATAATTGATGGGGCTGTCAAGCTTCTCGGGAAACTCTCAAAGAGCTGATCTTATCATGGTGGAAACGGCAAGAGAGAATGAGATCGTAGAGTCCCTCAGAGCAAGGCTTGGCAATGATCTCATTGAAGCTAAGATCCAAAAACCCCGCCGTGTTTTCGCTACCGTCACATCTTCAGCTTTGCCAAGCACGGTTCAGTTTCTGAAAGACAATTTCGATATAAAACATGTTTCAACCATAACTGGCGTTGACCAAGGAAATGAGATAGGTGTCTATTTTCACCTCATGGGAGCTAGACAGAAAGCCGACTCGCATGAGATAGTTCTTTCGCTGAAAGCGACAACCTCCAAAACTGAACCGAGGCTCCCATCTATGACGACAATTATTCCAGGCGCAGCATTGTATGAAAGGGAAGTACACGACATGTTCGGTGTGATCTTTGAAGGTCATCCCGACCTGTCGCCACTTATTATCCCCGACGGCTGGCCTGCAAACCTGTATCCTCTTAGAAAAGAGTGCACAATCGACTTCATAAAAGGAGAAATAAACAAGGCACAAGGTGGAGCTAAATGAGCGAGGCAACATTCACCGTACCTGTCGGTCCCCAGCATCCAGCGCTCAAAGAACCTGAGAATTTCACGTTCTCCGTTGATGGGGAACGAGTCGTTGACGTAAAGATACGACTCGGTTACGTCCATAGAGGTGGCGAAAAGGCTTTCGAGGTCAGAAACTACAACCAAGGCCTCTACCTTGTTGAAAGGATCTGCGGCATCTGCGCCATGGCACATCAACTCTGCTACGCAAACAACATAGAAGCGCTTCACAGCATCACGGTTCCCAGACGAGCCGATTACATCAGAACAGTAGTCGCCGAGCTTGAGCGAATACACAGCCACCTACTATGGGTAGGAGTTGCTGGTCACGAGATAGGATGGGACACCCTATTCATGTATACGTGGCGCGATCGTGAAGTTGTACTCGATCTCATGGAGCTTGCAACAGGCAACAGGGTCCTTCATGCGACCAACGCTATTGGAGGTGTCAAGCGTGACCTGACACCGGAGATGATCAGCAAGATATCCAAGGGCATGAAACACCTAGAAGAACGTGTGAAGTACTATGCCACAATGATCCCCAAGGAGAAGACGATTATGAAGCGGGCAGTTGGGGTTGGCATACTAAAACCCCAAGATGCCATCGATCTCTGCGCCGTAGGGCCAACCCTGAGAGCCAGCGGGATCAAGCGAGATGTGCGAAGAGACGATCCCTACTCAGCGTATGATGAGACTCCGTTCGATGTGATTACGCACGACGGATGTGATGTAGCCTCAAGAGTCCTAGTAAGGGTGGGTGAACTTTTCGAGTCAATAAAGATAGTAGACCACGCGTTGGAACATCTGCCTTCAGGCCCAATCCGTGTCAAAGTTCCAATAAACGTGCCAGCAGGCGAGAACGTCAGCATCGTTGAAGCCCCAAGGGGAGAAGATATTCACTACTGCAAATCGAATGGAACTGACAAGCCAGAACGATACAAAGTAAGAGCTCCAACACTTGCCAACTGGGCGTCGATGGCGACGATGCTGAGAGGGGGTTACGTGGCTGACATTCCGATAGTGCTGGCTGCAATCGATCCCTGCATGAGCTGCACAGACAGAATGGCATTCACAGATGTGAGCACGAACAAGAAGTGGTATTGGACGATCGAAGAGCTGAGGAGGCACTCAGCCAAGTGGCGTGGGAAATAGCACTATACACCCTATTCAGCGTGCTAGTATACCCTGGGATAGTCTTCCTCATAGTGATCTCGCTCTTCTATCAGTGGGTGGACAGAAGGTTCTTCGCCAAATTACAGAATAGGTATGGACCGCTCTACACCGGGCCAAAAGGAATGCTCCAACCGCTGGCGGACCTGATAAAACTATTAGCGAAAGAGGATATTGAACCCTCTGCCGTAGACAGACCACTCTTCAGAGCAGTGCCAGTACTGCTGCTCACACTCGCTCTAACCGCTCTCTTCATAGTACCAGTAACAGGAACTATTGCACTCGTCTCCTTCGAGGGAGACCTAATCTTCCTAATATTCATCATGTCTCTGGTCGCGATCCTCGCATTTTTGGGAGGCTGGGGATCTACCAACATGTTCAGCACTATTGGCGGAATGAGAGCAGCTCTTCAATCTCTAGGATACGAGGTCCCAATGGCCATATCATTCATAGGACCGGCCATCATGGCAGGCTCACTCTCAGTAAGTAGAATAGTCCAGTGGCAGTCCTCACCATCCGGATACTGGGCGATCCTACTCAATCCTCTCGGGTTCGGAATAGTGATCACAGCCTTTCTGGCAGAGCTTGAACGGATACCTTTCGACATACCCGAGGCCGAGACCGAGATCGTAGCCGGGTGGCAGACTGAATTCAGCGGAAGGAAGCTGGCTCTTATCAGGCTCGCCTTCGACTTGGAGCTGGTTCTCGCATCAGGCTTGACAGTTGCCCTCTTTCTTGGAGGCCCAACAGGCCCAATACCATACATACCCGGCATCGTCTGGTTCATAATCAAGACATTGATCGTCGTCTTGATATTTTCAAATCTGAGGGCGTTATTCGCCAGATTCAGAATAGACCAGATGGTCAGCGGATCCTGGAAGTATCTGGTGCCGCTCTCAATATTACAGATAGTAATCCTTGAGCTTCTATTGAGGTGAAGATGAATTGGCAATGCAGAACGAGTTGGCAAAAAGTCTGGCGCGGAAACCATCGACTCTCCTCTATCCTTTCGAGAAGTACGAATCCATACCAGGCTCGAGAGGCAAGGTAGTCTTCGATATGACCAAGTGCATAGGCTGCGGCCTCTGCATACGAGATTGCCCAGCATTTGCTATAGAGATGGTGGGCAAAGGCATCACCTGCGACATGATATGGTACGCTACGAGGTGTGTCTTCTGTGGTCAATGCGTCGATGTCTGCCCGAGATCTGCAATAACACAACTGACAGAATATGACCTAGCTAGTGACGACAAGTCCTCCCTCGTCATAGAGTACAGACGTGTAAAGTCTTCCTAAGAGGTAGCATGACTTGTTTGAAGATGCCCTCCAGATCCTTTTCCTGATAGCGACATGCATCTTCGCCATACTGACTGTGGAGTTCAGAGATTTGCTCCATTCAGTCATCTCTCTGGCAGGTATGGCGGTCTCGCTGGGCGTACTCTTCTGGATTCTAAACGCACCATATGTCGCTGTCTTCCAGATACTCATCTATGCGGGTGCGGTTATCGTTCTCTTCATCGCAGCTGTTATGCTGACGAGGAGGAAATAGTCTTGTCGTTCAGGGAAGGTTACTCGGACAAGATCAGTCTGGCAGGATTGTTGATCTCAATTCTGATCCTTGTTATGCTTCTCTGGATCAGTTCTGGAAGCACCTTCGAACTCACGAATCTTGAGAAATTCAGCCAAGACTTTGCCAGAGCTGCGCCGAACGTTGACGTATCGACCTCAAAGTATCTCTGGAGTAATCGAACATTGGATGTTATCATTCAAGCCATATTGGTCTTTGGAGCGGCAGCTGGTTGCATCGCGATGTTGAGGCCAGCTAAGGAGCGTCACAAAGCATGATTCCGCTAGGCTACTACCTGTCAACCGCACTGATCCTGTACGTAGTGGGAATGTACTGTCTTGCAGTGAAGCGCAACATGATTAAGTTGATAATTGGAATAGAGATACTGACAAACGCTGCAAATCTGAATTTCATCGCGCTGTCGGCCTACGGGAGGCCTGGGGAGGTTGATCCCCTCGGTCACACTTTTGTGATAATGTCGGTAGTTGTCGGTGCATGTGTTGTCGCCGTCGCCCTGACCTTAGCGGTCCACGCCTACAGACACTACAAGACACTTGATGTTAGAGAACTGAGGAGGTTGAGGTGGTAAGATGCTTCCCTACGATCAGTACGCACCGTGGTTAGTGTGGCTGATACCTCTCGTTGGCTCTGTCCTAGTTCCGGTCGTCGGCGCTGTAAATAGAAGATTGAGAAACTGGTTCGCGGTAGCAGTTTCTTTCGTGGGCGCTGCCTATGCCATATCAATGATCCCCCAGGTTCTCGCTCTGCATGGCAAAGCAAAAGATCTAATTGTCCCTTGGATCCCACAAATAGGGTTGAAGGCAGGTGTTCTACTAGATCCATTAAGTGTCTTCATGGTGAATGTGGCCTCATGCATAGGCGCATTGATAGTGCTATACTCGATAGGTTACATGGCTCACGAGGAAGGCTTGACCCGGTACTACTTCTTCATGCTCTTCTTCATTGGCGGCATGAACGGCCTCGTTATGGCCGACAACTTCCTCCAGCTATTCATATTCTGGGAGATAGTCGGCCTCTGCTCGTATGCGCTCATAGGATTCTGGTACAAGAAGGAAAGCGCATCCAGAGCTGGAATAAAGGCATTCATAGTGACAAAGGCTGGCGACATAATGATGCTTGTGGGAATATTCATAATATTCACTCAAACCGGTTCCTTTAGCTTCCTAGATTCGAAGTCAGCAGTTGAAACAGGAAGGATAGCATTCTCGATCTTGCTCGCAGCCTCAATCCTGGTCTTCGGAGGCGCAATAGGGAAGTCCGCACAGTTCCCACTTCAGACTTGGTTGCCAGATGCCATGGAGGGCCCAACAACGGTTAGTGCACTCATACACGCTGCCACCATGGTCAAGGCGGGGGTCTACCTCACTGCAAGAACCTTCAGCATTTTTGTAGGCGTGCATGAATGGCTCTCAGTGGTAATCTATATCGGGGCGATAACTGCTCTTCTGACCGCCACGATAGCCATAGTGGCAGTTGATATAAAACGTGTCCTCGCCTACTCAACAATAAGCCAGCTAGCGCTCATGATCACGGCTCTGGGAGTAGGAACTGAGACAGGATGGTTCGCAAGCCAGTTTCACGTCATGAGCCATGCGTTGTTTAAGGCCCTGCTCTTCCTTTGCGCTGGTTCGGTGATGCATGCAGTCGGCACGACCGATATGAGAGAAATGGGTGGTTTGAGAAAGTACATGCCGATAACATTCATAACAAGCATGGTGGGGATCTTCTCACTCTCAGGCGTTCCTCCCTTCAACGGCTTCTGGAGCAAAGACCTCATTGTCGCCGCTGTCTTCGAAGAACATCTCTACATACCATTGATCCTAATCTTTCTCGCAAGCCTGTGCACGGCAGCTTACAGTTTCAGATGGCTATACCTCGTATTCTTTGGCAAGGAGTCAGAACACAAGGAGGGGCACCATCTACACGAGTCACCCTACGTGATGACGATCCCTCTTGTCATTCTTGCTATCGCTGCAGTAGTCTCCGGCTTCCTCGAAGGATCTTTCTTCGAGTTCCTCGGCCTCGAACATGAGCCTGAACTACAGATCATCCCCGTAGGCCTCTCTATGACGGCCTTGGTGCTAGGAGTGGCTCCTGCATACTTTGTATATTTCAAGAAGAGCGTGTCACCAGCTAGGCTGACAAGCGGAGCTATGGCACCCATTCATAGGTTGCTCTCGGAGGGATACTACTTTGACCGAATGTACTACGCCCTCTTCCTCAACGGCTTCCCAAGACTCTGCGGCTGGATCTATACATGGATCGAGACCGCAATCATAGATCAATTGAACTATGCGATCTCGGCAAGCGCCCAGTGGCTGAGCCAGAGCTTCAGGCCATCACACACCGGTAACCTCAACAACAATATGTCTGCGGTCCTCATCGGTCTTCTTGGCTTCTTCATACTCGCATTATTCCTAGTAGGATGGTGAGAAGAATGATTGGAATAACAGGTTCTGACATGTTACTTGCAGTTCTTATACCTCCCCTGATTGCGCCAGTATGTTTCATTGCAGGGAGAAAGCTCGGAAGAGTTGGGAACGGTATCCTCGCGACAGCAGCACTAGCGCTATCCACAGGTTTACTCGCTGCCTCCTGGAACGCGGTTCTCTCAAAGGAGACGGTCGCTGAGAGTTATGGCATCTGGATAGGCCTCTTCAAGCTTGACGTAGTCTTCATCCAGGACTACCTAAGCCTGACAATATCTCTACTGATCGCAGGCGTCTCAACCCTTGCAGCGATCTATTCCATAGCCTACATGAGCCATGAACACAACCAAGAGATGTACTTCGCCGCACTACTGCTGTTCGTATCAGGTATGATCGGGGTTGTGCTCTCCGCGAATCTAATACTCTTCTACTTGTTCTGGGAACTCATGCTGATACCATCGTACTTTCTGATAGCGTATTGGGGGAGCGGGAAACCGCGTATAGTCGGCTTCAAATACTTCCTGTTCACTCATGCGGGAGCAGCCTCTCTCATATTCGGCATCCTTCTGACCTTCTCGGTTACAGGAACCTTCAACCTAACGGATCTGCCTGCACTGCTGGCGCGTGTAGATCCTGGCATGCTGAGAACTATTATGATACTAATGTTCATCGGATTCGCAGTCAAGCTTGCCGTCTTCCCAGTCCATACATGGCTTCCCGATGCTCATGCTGAGGCACCAACACCTATCAGTGTCCTGCTGAGTGGTGTGATGATCAAAACCGGTGCCTACGCAATCATCAGAATGACTTTGACCATGTTCCCTTCAGAGCTGGTGAAGGTAGCCTATGGGCTGAGCATATTGGCTGTCATAACAATGTTCTGGGGGGGTGTTATGGCCTTTGCCCAGACAGACATCAAGAGAATGCTTGCATACAGCAGTGTGAGTCAAGTAGGCTACATACTCTTCGGCATAATGAGCTTGACAGCCCTTGGACTTGGCGGAGGCCTATTCAATGTGATAACACATGGTGTCGCTAAGGGGCTCCTCTTCATGTGCGCCGGCGCGATAATATATGCAACCGGGATTCGAGACATCAACAGGCTCGGAGGTTTGGCAGGGAAGATGCCTGTCACAGCGGTTGCGATGCTCTGTGGTGCACTCTCCATCGCGGGAACCCCACCCTTCGGCGGGTTTGCGAGCGAATGGATGATCTTCGCAGGAGGCTTTGCCGCCGGCCACACCGCACTGGCGGCCCTAGCGGTCGCGGCGACGATAGTCACGGCTGGATACTACTTGAGGATGATCAAACGTGTCTTCTTTGGGGAGTGTCCAGGCAATCTCGCAAACACAAAGGAGGCGCCAATGAGCATGCTGTTACCCATGTCAATCCTGACCTTCCTGACAGTGGCTTTTGGAATATTCGCCTTTGCACCGCTTCAGGTAGTGTACCCGGCGGCAGAGGCGGTTGCCAAAGTCTTTGTGGGGGTTTCACGATGATACTGACTTGGCCGATTGATCTCCTCATAGCCTTTGCGATATCAACACCAGCGGTCTACTTAGCAGGTCTAAAAGTCAAGGCCGGAAGGATCGCGGGCGTATGGGCAGTCATCGGCTTCATTCTCTCCATTATTGCCCTCTATAGTCTATACTCAAGCGTATCCTCTGGCAAGATAGTGATGCACTACTGGGCCGGCCAGCAACTTCGAGGAGTAGCGCTACTGGAAATAGACATGCTCAGCATATTCATGGCAGGTGTATTCATCTTCATCGGTCTGCTGACAGCGGTGTATTCCACAAGGTATATGGAGCATGACACAGGCCAGGCTGAATATTACAGCTTACTCCTCCTGATGGTCGCCGGTATGGTCGGTGTGGCTTTCGCTGGTGACTTTTTCACATTCTTCCTGTTCTGGGAGGTAATGTGCATAACCTCCTATGTCCTGGTCGCCTTCAGGAAAGAAACATGGGAGCCTATTGAGGCTGGGTTCAAGTACTTGGTCATGAGTTCAGCGGGAAGCGCCACAGTGCTCTTCGCCATGTCCATCCTATACGGCATCACAGGCTCCCTGAACTTCGCCTACCTGAGCAACACCCTATCCAAAACAGCCACGCCATGGTCGATGCTCGCGCTCGCGATGATAGTCGTCGGCTTCGGGGTCAAGGCTGCAATGGTGCCCTTTCACACTTGGCTGCCCGATGCGCATCCAGCTGCCCCAAGTTCGATAAGTGCGATGCTCTCTGGAGTTGTCATAAAGGCCGGCGTATACGGCCTCATACGAACGATGATGCTGGTCTTTGCTCCTGGGGAGTACAACTGGCAGATCGTCCTTGCGGTCTTTGCTGTACTGACAATGACATCTGGAAACCTGATGGCCCTTCTCCAATCCGATCTAAAAAGGCTACTCGCATTCAGCAGCATCGGCCAGATAGGCTACATCATTTTCGGACTATCAGTCGCCTCTCTATACGGACTTACCGGCGGCCTCTTCCATATCGTAAACCATGCCATAGCCAAGGCACTCCTCTTCCTCTGCTCAGGCGCCTTCCTATACGCGGTTGAGAGCAGGAACCTCGAAGACCTGGCCGGCATAGGAAGGAAGATGAAATTTACCGGGCTGGCTTTCATAGTCGGCTCACTCGCGCTCGCCGGCGTTCCGCCCCTGAATGGGTTCCAAAGCGAGTTCATGATAATACTTGCTGGAATACAGAAAGGGGCATCTGAAGGGGTATGGTACTGGCTATCGGCTATAATGGTCCTTAACATCCTGTTTTCAGTAGGCTACTACCTTCGCATCGTCCAGATCGTAATACTCAGAGAACCAACTGCACTCGCATCCAAAGCTAGAGAAGCGCCTATGCCTATGTTATTCTCGATGGCGGTGCTTGCCATACTCTGTATTGTGATAGGAGTCTACCCTGGCCCGGTCGTTGACTTGGCTAACCAGGCAGCACAAGCGGTCCTCAACATCAGCCCCTATGT
>CAZVKZ010000030.1:0-11240 GCA_964627775.1 uncultured Candidatus Bathyarchaeia archaeon
CAGGAAAGGAGATACCGTACTTCTTTATACAGGACACTACAACAAGACCTATCCAAGACCAGAGTATCTCACAGAGAATGCAGGTCTGGACTATGACGGAGCTGCCTGGCTCGCCAAGCGTGGAGTGGTAAACATAGGGATAGATTCTACCACGATAGACTCTTGCGGCAACACCGCCTCAGGATTCTTCCCGGCACATGAAGTCTGCTGTGAATACCAAATGATGAACACTGAGAACCTATGTAACCTAGAAAAAGTTGCGGGAAAACGCTTCACATACGTAGGTCTCCCTCTGAAAATTCGCGGTGGAACTGGTTCTCCAATACGAGCCGCAGCTGTCCTCGAAGAATAGCACTATTGTATATCTGGAAAGGAAGGCTGCCCGGCATCTAGCTGTGCCTTCCAATACCCTTTTCTTTTTCCTTATGCTCGATTTCCTTTACAGAATTATTCAAGTATTCATTATTGGCTCGGCCGCAAACTTTGACTATGTAGAGCATGAGTAACTCTGATCGATTGATGTTGAAGATACTAACTCTCAACTGCGGAAGCTCCTCAGTCAAGTACTCGCTTTGGGACATGCCTAACAAGATCTCCAGTGGGATAGTTGAAAGGATCGGCCTTGAAAGATCCTTCATTGAACACGCGATCGTGGGCGGCTCTAGTCTGCGGCTGGAAAAGGCGGTCGCGGATCACACGGCTGCAATCAACCTAGCCCTCGAAACATTGACCAAATCCTGCTCCAATCCCTTGAGCGCTACCACCGAAATAGATGCAGTCGGCCACAGGGTCGTACATGGGGGCAACAAGCTTGTTGCATCAACATTGATTGGTCCGAATGTAAAAGAAGAGATTGCGCGGTGGAGTGAGTTTGCTCCGCTGCACAACCCTCCAAACCTCTTGGGAATAGAGGCTGCAATGAAGCTTCTACCTGACATTCCCCATGTGGCTGTCTTTGACACAACTTTTCTCTCTACCATCCCCCCACACGCCCACACGTATGCGATACCCAAGGAATGGGCGAAGCAGTTTGGGATTCGGCGCTACGGTTTTCACGGGACTTCTCACCTTTATGTTAGCAGAAGGACCGCCATCCATCTGGGAAAGAGCCCTGACAAGGTGAATCTGATTAGCGTGCATATTGGGAATGGTGTCAGCGTAACCGCCGTAAGGGGCGGTCTGGCCTATGACCACAGTATGGGCTTAACCCCTCTAGAGGGCGCCGTCATGGGGACACGTTGCGGTGACATTGACCCAGCAATACCCCTATTTCTGATGCGTAGACTCAATCTAACGCCACAACAGATGGAGGATGCGCTCAACCGCAAGAGCGGACTCCTTGGAATTACGGCACGATACGCGGACAGAAGAGACATTCTCAAAGGGGTCGACTCAGGCGATCAAGACTGTAAGCTCGCCTTTGAGCTAGAATGTTACAAGCTAAAGAAATACGTGGGTGCCTATGCCGCAGCTCTAGGCCGCCTAGACGCCATAGCTTTCACAGCTGGAGTAGGTGAAAGGTCGCCGCGTTACAGAGAAGCGATCTGTTCAGGCCTCGAACAGATTGGCGTCGAGTTCGACAGTGAGAGAAACGAAGAAGCATTGGGGGATTTAGAATGTGAGATAAGCAGCGACTCCTCGCAAGTTAAGGTCTACGTCATTCCTACGAATGAGGAGGCTGTCTTTGCTGAAGATACTGCCGCAGTTGTGGAGGGTAGATATGCCCCACACTGGCGCTTTAAGTACTCATTCGGCTAGACCGAATTCCACCCCGCCAAAAACCCAACCTGTCGACCCAGAGCTCCACAATTTTGATCTGGAAGGTTCTCTAGTTCTTTTCGACCATTTCCAGTTTGGCAGGCAGGTACTCATCAACTATGTATGTAAGGCCATATCTGCTGAAGGCTTCCTGTTCGGCCTTCTTCTTGATCTTCATGAAGGTCTCAATCTCCCTATTCCAGAGTTTACCCTCGTATCTGGGATCCTTTTTCAGCTCGTAAAGCCTCTTTACGTCGAGCTCTGTTAATTTGTCACTTGGAAGTTTGTAATCCACAATATCTGTTGCCCAAACCCCGAACCACTTTGCATCCGGCGTGTTCAGGTCTCGCAGGTGAGCAGCGTTGGCTGAGCCCGATATTATCACCATCGCGATGTGCATTCCCCAGGGGTCGCCGTCAGTGAACAGGTAGACGGGTAGGTCAAGTTCTTGATTCAGTCTTCTTAGGAATCCTCGTGTTGCTCTAGGGGCTTGGCCTGCCGTGTGTATCAGTAGAGCCTTGTGTTTGGTGTGAACTTTCTCCTCAATGAATCTGGTGAAGAGTCCGCCTTTCTCTATAGCTATGACTTTGTCGGCCTTGCAGCCGACGAATTCTGCGCTGGTAAGGGCTGGACCTATCATCATGCCGTCAGGATGAGATGTCAGGTTAAGCCTCCTCCCCTCATATCCAGGGAGCGTATACTCTACTGTCAAATCACCGAAGATTGCGCTCCGCTCTTCAGGAAAGACGTTGAAGTCCTCTCTTGAGTACCCGATCACAGTCTCTAGGTCTGTGATGAGGTTGTCGCTCTCCTGCTGATCTGTGAAGCTCATCTCATAGGCTTGGGCTGAGTAGAATACGTCTCGCAGAGTACTGGTCTTGCTCAGTCTGGTCAGCTCGTCCGCAAACATCCCTGTCCAGCAAAGTTGAGTCAGAGGCCTTATATGTCTGACATTTCTTGCGCTGCGTTTCACGGACTTATCTCCTAGGACATATTGCCGTATCTTTTGGTCGTAGAAGATGTTGTTGATGGATCTACTTGGCATTTTAGTCCATGGGAACTCTCCAGAACTTATCTGGCCGTAGATCCTGCTTCCAAATTCCTGGAGCGCTGAGAGGACCTTCCCTTTTCTCTCTCTAATAGCTCCCTTAGGCTCCTTCTTCGGTCTCTTCTCCTTCCGTCCCTTCTTCTTCGACATACTTTGCAGCACTCCTTAAGAGCTTCTTGATGTCTGGAACTTTCTCCTTCTTGGCAAGTTTTGCCGAGAAGGAGGCGATCTTCGGTAGATATTTCGAGAATACATCAAGTCGCTTCCTTTCCCTCTCCATGTGATGCTTCCTTGATAAAAAGAGCGCTAGGTGTCTTGCAACCTCCCTCAGCGCATTCAGGATCTCATGTTCAACCTCAGGTCTGTCCGCTATAAACTCCTTCCCAACGGTCTTGTAGGGGATCTTGAGGCTGCAGATGTGTACGAATACTGCAAGCGGGGTCCCCGGGATGACCTTGTAGTGTCTCCAGTTCATGATGTCGTTTGCCACCTTGTAGGAGACATCACTGGCCTCATCAAATAGAAGCGGTATCCTGTTTGCAAAGCGGTAAAGGAGAATTCCGTCTGCCAAGGGTATGCCGCCTCCGTAAGCCACCCCTGCCTCAACTATGAAGGGGAAGCCCGAATAGGCCGCTGGCTTTCTTTGATGGACAGCCACGAATTCAGGGTTCAACTCCTTTTTGATCCCGGTTTTGAGAAGATCATTTCCCAAAGGAGAGAGGCAGCTTGCATCTGGCGAAAGGAAACCGTCATAGTTTTTGGTTGCGTTGAGTAGCTTTACTACCTCGTCCTGTGTGAGCTTCTTCGGCTTCTTGCTCGGTCCTATACTTGCGAATTCGAGAAATCTCTTCGCTGTCGCGTCGCCAACTCTCTGGAAGTGGCGCTTCATGAAATCCTTCATCGTTCTTGAGCTTGTTGCCTCAATCATACGCTTCAGCGTCTCAACATCTATCCCGTGAGGGTGAGGCGATGTCTCGGTAGGAGGCTTAGGCATCAGAGTTGTTGCTCTATCAAACTTGTAGAACCTGCCCCGTGGATCAACAAAGGTCAGGTTCGCGTATGGAACGACTATTGCTGTCTGCTTCAGATAGTCAAGTATCTTGGCCATGGCTCTTGAATAGTCTGCCTCGGTGCTAAACTCCACAATAGTCCCATGCCACCTATTCTGGTTCCTGTGAGTCTTGTGCTTGACCACTATTGGCCTGTTCTTCTGAATGTCCATCATCAAGACATACTCGTACATCTTCGACGTGCCTGTGCTCGAGATGATAGTCGTCTTTCCGTGGGTTGTTATCTGCCCATAGAGCACAGCCATCTTACCGCCCAGCCCGAATGTTCCGCGGGTTTGCCTAAGCTTGTATTTTGACCCAAAGAGGACCTGACCGAATGCAGACGGAATCACCTCTGGTGGCAGGCCTGAACCGTTGTCCTCAACTCTGAGTCTGTAGATGCCAGGGTCTGAGACCGGCTCTGTCTCTGGCGAGATTCTAATGTAGATGTCTGGAAGGATTTCATGGATCTCGCACGCATCCAGAGAATTCTCAACCAACTCCCTTACGGTAGAGTATATCGCTCTGGAGGGGTTTGTGAACCCTGCTATGTCCCTGTTGCGGTAGAAAAAATCGGCGGGGCTGATCTCTTGGAAGCTTTCAGCCATCAAACCCAACACCTGTTCATTCCCTGCAGACTATTGTGAAACCCTGTTTTGGTCTCATCTTTGTGGCGGCTCCCATAATTCAGTTATCTTCCTTACCTTCTCCTTTCGTCTCTTTTGTCTTAGGAACTTGTAGATAGTTGAGTGTTGCTTGCCTTCTATCAGCATCATTATCGCCTCTCTAGCCGTTGAGGCAGACTCGTAATCCCCTATTGTCGATATCGTGTGACCATAGACTGAGACATATGTCTTCGTGAGTTCTTCCAGCATATTTCTTGTCTTGCCTTGCCTGCCAATTACTCTTCCTTTGATTCTTGCTATGTCGCTGTCGTTCCTCCCAAATACCTCTCTCAGATCTATCACATCTAGTATTGCATCCTCGTCTCGCAATGCGATTGCCCTCTGAGGCGAGAAACCTCTCCCGATCGCTGTCACCACGTCACGAGCCTTCAGAAGGGAGAATGCGTCTCCCACTTGAGATTGCTGGGCTACGTCAACATTTCCAGTTTCGCTGTCGATTTTCAATGTGACTCTGAAAGTCTCCTCCACTCTTCGTCTGACTTCACCGTTTTCGCCTATGAGAACTCCCACGCGCTCCTGTGGGATAGTCACACTAAGCTTGCTCTCCACCCTCACCAACAACCTGTCTGTGCAATTCATCTACGCTTGGAGTTTCTACACCAACCCTTGAGAAGTACTTGATGAGGTTATCTATGTCTCTTTTCAGGAAGGTGTCGGCCATAGGATGGTCGGGTTTGACTGCTTGGGCGAGATCGAAGATGACTGGGTCGTCTTTCCAAATCATTATATTGTATTCGCTGAGGTCTCCATGAACAAGTCTGGCTTTCCGGTAAAGCCTGGAGATGCTGTCAACTATTTTCTGAAAGGTCTTTCTAGGTTCTGTAAGTGGGACTTCCCTGAGGAGAGGGGCTGGGATGCCGTTCTCTCCGATGAATTCCATCAAGACGATGTTCTTTTCTACCACGACTCTCTTTGGTACTCTTACGCCCGCATGCGCAGCAGCTCCTAGGTTGTCAAATTCTTTGCGGGCCCAGAGATATACTAGAGATTTGGTGTCTTTGCTGACACGTTTGAACCTAGGGTCCCCTTCGATGTATTTTTGCATGCCCTGTCTGAATTCGGCTGAGGTTGTCAGGTATATCTTGATGGCGATGTCAGCGCCACCAGGGCCTTTTCCCAGGTAGATCCTTGATTCCTTTCCTGACCTTAGGACACCAAAGATGTCGGTGAGAAAACCTCTGTTGAGAAGGCTGTAAATCGTCATTAGAGTGGGTTTATCGAATACCTCCTCGAGAACGTCCATCTCTTCGCTTCGTTTCCTGCGTATTCGTCTCTCGAAGTCTTGTTTTCTCTCTCGAAGTCTCAGTCTCTCTCGTACCTTGTCCTCAACGATTCTTTTCAAAATGTCTCCCTGTCACGTAGGAAGATGTCCGCGTTGTCTGAGGGTATCAACTTGACTCTTGGTGTAGCGCCAGAGAATGTCTCCGCGTTCATTATACTGGAAATCCCAAGGTTCAACAAGGACCGCGTCGCCTATCCTCACCCAGACCCTACGCTTCATCTTTCCTCTGATTCTGCAGAGCCTTTCGAGGCCATCGGCACACTTCACTCTGACCCTATCATAGCCAAGTAGTTGTGAGACAAATCCCACTACCTGGCGTGGGCCAGGATATACAATGTCTCTTAGTTCTTCTTCGCTGAGTACTTTCTTCTTTCCCATCGGCGATTCTGGGGCTCCGTCTCATCAAGACGTAGGTCAAAGTTGGCTACCCTTGATTTAGGTAGAGCAGATAAAGGTTTGGCCATTGGGCCAGCTAGGAATCAAGCACTTCTCAGAGAGTTTATTCGCAGTTAGAGTCTAACAAACTGAACATGCGGTACTCCGGCTATGTAGATAACGGCAGCGGGATCTACGAGCTTGTTCTCAACAGCTACTTTAACAGCGTTCTTGCCGACAATATTTCCCGTATCCGCTTTTAGTAGAGCCTCAACAGTCTCTTCTGTGGTTGCCAGTTGCTCACCATAGAATTTACTCGTCACCTCGAGTTTTACTCTGCCTTCGCGCAGCGTCTTGCCTATGAGGTTCGTGTCGCAGACTGTGACGAGTGTCTGGCTGCCTTTGATGTAGGTCTTCACGTAAACCTTTCCCAAGAGTAAACGCTCTACACTGGTCTTACAGGTGACTTGGCGCCGCACGCCTCGCAGGTTAAGATTGTGAATCTTCCAGACTTTTCTATTTTGGTGTCTGGGCGTTTGCAGATTGGGCAGACTACGTATTTTGTGACATAGATGTGCAGCAGTTGCGCTATTGAGTCTCGTTTGAAACTGCCCTGAAAGTAGACCCTTTGGCCATCATAGGTTCCTGCAGTTGCCATCTCTTTAGATAGGAACTTGAGGATGTGGTGGGGGGCCCTGTTCAGTATTCTGGCTATGTCAGCGAAGTTCTGTATCATAGTCTTTGTCTTCCCAAAGACCATAATCTCGGCTTTGGGTTCCTCGAAACGTTCTCCACTGATTGTTCTCTTGGGGATCTTCTCTAATGCTTTGTCAAGCGCCTTCAGGTACTTCTCAGACATATGATGGACCTACGTTGAAGTCTACAAGAAATGACGGGGACGGACTATTTAAGCTGGAATCTCAAATTGATGACACCAAAAGCAGCTATGATCTCGGGCAATCTTTTAATCAATATGTGTTCTCTCCTTAAGGGTCATCGTCTCAGTCGAGATAGGTGGTGGTGATGTAGTGGGCAGATGGGTGGTAAACGCAGCGTGGCCATATGTCAACTCTGTGCCCCATCTGGGGACATTCATCCATCTGCTCTCTGCAGACGTGTTCACTAGATATCTTCGCCTCAGAGGTGAAGATGTGATAGCAGTCACGGGTTCAGATGAGCATGGGACTCCAATAGAAGTGGAGGCCCTCAAACAAGGCATAGAGCCAAAACAGCTCACTGATAGATATCATAACCTGATATGTGATCTTCTTGAGAAGTACTCGATATCTCTCGACAACTACACAAGGACAGAATCCCAAATCCATATCAGATTCACACAATCATTCTACCTCGACCTGTACGAGAAAGGCTATGTCTTCAAGCAAGATGTCGAGCTTCCTCACTGCCAGAAATGTGACAGGTTTCTGCCAGACAGGTTCGTAGAAGGGAGATGCCCGTACTGCGGTTTTGACAGGGCGCGAGGAGATCAATGTGAGAGCTGCGGAAGAGTCCTTGATCCCACCGAACTTGTAGGCTCCCGATGTGTATTCTGCGGTTCAACACCTGCAATAAGATCTTCCACACATTGGTTCTTCGACTTACCGAGATTAGAAAGTGGCGTCAGGAAGTATCTTGGCGAGAACAAGCAACTCCCCGACAATGCTAGGAACTTCTCGCTGAGATGGCTTGATGAAGGCCTGAAGCCCAGGGCGCTCACGCGTGATAACAAGTGGGGTGTTCCATCACCTTTTCCAGGCTCAGAAGGAAAGACGATCTATGTCTGGATGGAGGCTGTCTTAGGGTACCTCTCAGCCTCAGTCGAGTTAGGTGAAAGGGTAGGTGACCCCGATCTTTGGAGGAGGTACTGGTTCGACAGAGAAACAAGGAATGTTCACTTCATCGGCAAAGACAACATTCCATTCCACACTATCATATTCCCCGCGCTCCTGATCGCGGCAGATGAAGGCTATGTCCTGCCGTGGCAGGTATCCTCGACGGAGTTTATTCTGTATGAGGGGCGGGGGAAGTTCTCCAAGAGCCGAAGGATAGGGGTTTGGATGGATGAAGCTCTCAAGATCGCTCAGCCAGAGTACTGGAGGTATCTTCTGATCTCTATCAGGCCCGAAACCAAGGATGCCAATTTCACATGGAAAGAGTTTGAGAGAAGGATAAACACCGAGCTCAATGACATTCTCGGAAACTTCATCCACAGGACGCTCACGTTCGTGAAGTCCAACTTCAATGGCCGAGTTCCGCCAGCGGAAGGCCTCTCCGACCTCGACAAGAATCTGATTGAGAAGATAAGCAATGCTCCCTCGACTGTTGGGAGATTGATGGAACTGCTCAAGCTTAGAGACGCCTTGGCTACGGTTATTGAGCTGGCTAGAGTAGGCAACGAGTATCTAAGTGAGAGCGAACCATGGCACATGATCAAGACCAACAAGCAAGAGGCCGCCAATGTCATCAGCATTTGCTGTCAATTGAACCGTTCTCTCGCAGTGTTACTTTACCCATTTATGCCTCAGACTGCTAACGCGATGTGGAAACAGCTCGGTGCTGAAGGCAAGGTTGATGAACAGAGTTGGGAAGATGCGGGAAGAATGGCTCTAAATCCTGACCACCAGATAGGCGAGCCTCAACCCCTCTTCCAGAAAGTCAACGGTGAGAAGATAGCAGAGACGTGGATGAAGGCTGCCTAGCCACAAGATGAGAAGAAATTGATGCTCAAGATAGACATCCACATTCACACAACAATGTCCCTGGACAGCACTGTCAGGATTGAGCAGTTGCCGACGATCCTGAAACAGAGAGGGCTTGATGGGGTTGCAGTAACAGACCACGATAGGTTCTTCAAAGGAACCGACGAGGGAATCATCATCATTCCCGGAATCGAGGTGAGCACTCGAGAGGGGCATCTCTTGGGTCTAGGTGATGTGGGAGAGATTAGCCTAGGACTATCCGTTGATGAGACAATCCGAATAGTACACAAACGAGGTGGACTTGCCATACTCGCACATCCTTACGACATGATTCGAGGAGGCATAAGGCCAGCGCTTGTTACTGAGCGGCTCGATGGTATAGAATCCATCAACTCGAAAGCACGGCCATACCGCCTATCGAAATACCTTGCCGAGAAAGCTTCGAGAAGATTGGGAATCCCGACCTTTGGGGGAAGTGACTCACACATTCCTGAAACGATAGGTGATGCTTATACCATGATAGAATCGCGCTCGAAGTCCATTGAAGACATCATTGATGCTCTTAGGGAGGGCAAGGTCGCGGCGAAGGGTGGACCATCGGGTAACATGAATCAGCTTCGTCGTGTTGGGGTCGCGGTCAGTCGCAGACTCTGGACGTGCTGAGCAAACTCTGAGCACTTGAATCCAAGACTTCACAGTCGAGATATCGGAGGTGTGCCCCCGATATCTTGACCTTCAATCTCTTTGGGGCGGCCTCTCTCTGTCCTGTTAGGGTCTTCTTGTAGTTATGTGTCCTCCCGAAGACGCTTCCATACCTGCTCCTTTCTATTGGGTAGACCTCTTCACATGAACCAACCATTCTCATGTTCTGCTCGAGGATAATCCTTGAGGCTATTTTGGCTAGGCTGCGCGACCTTTCGGTGATGACCTTGCTATCCAGCTGCTTCATCTTTGAAGCTGATGTTCTAGGTCTCGGCGCGTATTTCGAAATGTTGATTACGTCAGGTCTAGTTTTCTGGATCAGATCTTGTGTCTCTTTGAAGTCCTCCTCATTCTCACTGGGAAATCCAACAATTAAGTCTGTGGCCACAGAGATCGTCGGGAATCTTGAACGGAACACCTTGATAATCGATTCAAAGTCTTCCACCTTGTATCTGCGATTCATCAACTCCAAGATCCTGTCCGAGCCTGACTGTACTGGAAGGTGTAGGAACTTGTAGATCTTCGGGCTCTCGTAGGCATCAGCTAGATCATCCACTATCTGAGAGGCCATATCTGGATTCATCATTCCCACTCGAGCTCTGAATTCTCCATCAATCTCTGTGACTTCTTGAAGGAGATCTCCGAGATTGAGGCCGTCAACATCATAACTTGCAGTGTCTTGGGCTGTTATCTGGATCTCCACGACGCCCTCAGAGATGGCTCTCTTGGCATGCTCAACGATGCCTCTTGGCGAAAATGGGAATAGTCGGCCACGGGCAAATCTTGTGCAGCAATAGGCGCAGGTTCCGGAACACCCTTCTGAGATGGGTACGATCTCGATGAATCTATTCAGTCTCTTTCTGGGGAGGAATGACTTATCCTGGGGCTGGTCTGAGAATTCAACATCGCAGCGTTCTCCGCGTGTACTTCTTTCTGCTACCTCCGCTATTCTGCATACGGAGGCTGGGTCAATTAGCGCTGCGTAATCTGGAAGGGCCTTTTTGATGCTGGGTAGATCTATCCGTGGCAGACATCCTGTCACGATCACTGGTTTTCCTTTGTTCCCGAGTCTTTCTAGTCTCTCAAGCATCCTATCCTCAGTGGTCTTCTTGACGGCACACGTATTCACGAGGACTACTGAGGCGTGTGTTGGATCGTCGACTTCTCGATAACCTGCGCCGTCCAGGACTGCAAGCATTATCTCGATATCGCTTTTGTTTGAGGCGCATCCGTAGTTCTCGTAGTAGACTGTCCTTTGTCCAAGGCTATTCCCGCCGCTGCTGGGAGGTTCCTCATCCGTCTCGGATGCAGCTTCCGGGGGCCTTCTCAAATGGGCTCCCACACGGACGATCGTCCTAGGATGCGAGTCTTTTCCCTATCCCCCACCGACCGGCGGTATAATCGCAAAGGCACAGCCTTCATACAGAACAGTCTTCATGCCTTTCATCGTGCTGACATTCCTCCCATCTAGGAGGAAATTCAGATTCGGTGACGGTTCATTACTGTCCTTGCTGAAAATGTAATCTCTTAAAGGCTCCCCGTATTTCTGCGAAACTATAGCGAGAAAAGCCTGAACAGTCGTGTTGCTGGGTATATCGAATACTTCTTCACTTTTTCCCGCTATCTCCCTTACACGAGCAA
>CAZVKZ010000031.1:0-11109 GCA_964627775.1 uncultured Candidatus Bathyarchaeia archaeon
GGAATTTCCTTCCTATTGCAGAGTCGGTCGATTTTATCGATCGATATATTGAGATGGTGAGAGACTCCGTCACAATACGAGGAGAATGGCGGTTAATTGTGGACCCAGGATGCGGGGCCGCATGCTCATTAGGCCCGCGCCTCTTTCGTGAACAAGGATGTAGAGTTCTGGCTATCAACGCTCAACCTGATGGTTCTTTTCCAGGACGAGCCCCAGAACCAACAGCTGAATCGCTAAGAGTACTCGCCACGGCGGTCAAAGAGACCGGAGCAAACGCCGGAGTAGCTTACGACGGTGACGCCGACAGGATGGCCATTGTAGACGAAAACGGGGCGATCGTACCTATGGATCAACTGATTGCTGCCTATGGCGCACGTCTAGTGTCACAAGAGAGTAATAGAATAATAGTCGTTCCAGTAGACGCATCCATGTGTATAGAAGAAAGCGTTGAAGAAATCGGGGGTAAAGTCATTAGGACAGCCGTTGGCGATGTGAACGTTGCTGAAGCTGTGATGCGTTACAAAGCCGCATTGGGGGCAGAGGCAAGCGGTGCTTGGATAAACCCTGACCACAATATGTGTCCGGATGGAATCCTCTCGAGCATGCTCTTGATAGCCATGGCATCAAGCGAGCAAGGCAATTCCATATCCAAATTTGTTAGTGGAGTCCCGAGATATCCAATACTGAGAAGTAGAATCGCTTGTCCTGAGGAGGTTAAAGTCAGAGTCATGGACATGATGCAGCCGGAGCTGCCTAAGATTGTGCAAGGCAAAAGTGAGATCCTGTGCGTTGACGGCATAAGGCTATCCTCGCAGGAGGAGTGGATATTGATACGTCCAAGCGGAACAGAACCGTTACTCAGGATAACTGTCGAAGCAAAAGATCACAAGAGAGCCGAATCGCTGATGAGCACAGCTACCACGTTGATGCAAAGCATTATCAAACGCTTCTCCAAATGAATCTGATTGACCAAGATATGTAACTGAATGGTGAGAGTCAAGTGCCAAATCAACCATTTGGCAGGATCTGGAAATGAGAGCCGTCATTCTTGCCGCAGGTGAGGGAACACGGCTCAGGCCTCTAACAGATAGGAGGCCTAAGCATATGATCGCTATGGCAGGTCGACCGCTCATTGAACATATTGTTGAGGCTTTCAGGGACAATGGAGTCGCCAAATTCACGATAGTCTTGGGGTATAAGAGGGAGACGATTGAGACTCATCTCTCCGATGGCCGGGCTTTGGGAGTTGAGATAGACTATGTTTACCAGCCTAAACCAATGGGCACTGCCGATGCAGTCGCAAAGCTTCAGAACCGATTCGAAGAGCCGCGCTTCCTTCTACAGTACGGTGACGTCTATGTCACTCCGAATGCTGTTCGAGAAATTGTGAAGGCCCTCAATGAAAGTGAGATTGATGCTGCAGTCGCGGTTGTGAAGGTGGAAGATCAGTCTCAATATGGGTTGGTCATGATCGAAGATGGATATGTCAAAAACATCGTTGAGAAACCTGAAAAGGGGTCTTCTAGCGGACTGGCAAACGCAGGGATATATGCTCTTGACAAGAACATATTCGATGCTGTCAAAAGAACAAGAAGATCATCGAGAGGAGAGCTTGAACTAACAGACTCAATAGGGAATTTAGCAGGACAGGGCTTCAAAGTCAAACCTGTCTTGATCACCAGGGAAGACTGGGTTGATGTGGGTCGTCCGTGGGATCTCCTTGCGACAAATGAGAGGGCCCTGGGAGCCCTTCAACCGAAAGTTGAGGGCGAAGTTGAGAGCACCGCCGTCCTCATGGGCCCTGTAACAGTAAGATCTAGCGCAAAGATTCTCTCGGGTTCCCGCGTTGAGGGGCCAACATATGTTGGTGAAGGGTCCGTAGTCGGTCCGAACTGCTACATAAGGCCGTATACAAGCATCGGCCAGTACGTTAGGGTAGGAAATGGATGCGAGATAAAGAATTGCATAATAATGAATCACACAAAGATTCCCCACCAAAGCTATTTCGGAGACAGCATCATAGGCGAAGGATGCAACTTTGGAGCGGGGACCATAACAGGAAATTTGCGCCTAGACAGGAAAACCATCCGCATGAGAATCAAGGGAAAGACCGTCGATAGCGGAAGAACCAAGCTTGGAGCGATAATCGGAGACGAAGTCAGCACTGGCGTAAACGTCAACTTCATGCCCGGAGTAAAAGTTGGTTCAGGAGCATTCATAGGTCCAGGCGTCACAGTAACCAATGATATTCCTCCTAATGTCAGGATTCTGCTGAAACAAAAGATCGTGAGAAAGAGGAGAAATCGTCAGTTCAAACGGGTGCAGGAAATTGGTTGAGCTTGACAAGGATGACTTCAGGAAGAAATTTCCAAACCTATGGCAAGAACTCGAGGGGAAAGTCTCTGCAATGCAGCTCAAAGACATCGTCAAAACCCAGAATGACAAGTTCAAAGGATATACGCCTACTGCCATAGATTACCTCAGGAGATGTGACACAGACGAAGAAGCAGAAAGAGTCATCTCCTACCTTCTGGCAAAAGGCGAAATAGAAATTCAATATGCCGAGGAACTCCGTAAGCGGCTGAGAGAGAAAGGTCTCAGAATCTTCGGATCAAAGAAAGAGGACGGGTTCTACCTGCGAGAAGCTGGAATGATATAGAGGGCTTAACAATCAGAACATGAAGGCAACAATATCTCTAAACACCTGATCGGAAATCTAGGAAGGTTTATCAAGAGATCTTCGTAGAAGTAGGCCAGCATCCTCATTAGAGACAACGCAGACATTGCAGATTTGCAAGGTAAGGAAAGTTGAGCTCCTCTTATGATCTCATGAGCAAGGCATGGCGCGGTCGCAGGCAATACAAAGAGCAGATAATGCGTCAGCTTGCGGTGAAGTGGCGAAGAGACCCGGCGATTCTGCGAATTGAGAATCCAACGCGACTAGATCGAGCAAGAAGGCTCGGCTATAGAGCCAAGCAGGGCTTCGTTGTAGTTCGAGCTAGGATAAGAAGGGGTGGAGCAAGAAAAACAAGGCCAGTCTCCGGTCGCAGACAGAAGGCAATGGGTGTGAGCAAGATCAAGTGGGCCAAGGGTATGAAGCAGATAGCGGAAGAAAGGGTGGCCGGGAAGTATCCAAATATGGAAGTTCTAAACTCTTACTTCCTCTGGGCTGATGGGCGATATTACTGGGCAGAGGTCCTTCTGGTTGACCCAAACCACCCATCTATAGCAAGCGATACCGGCGCCAAATGGATCAAGTCTTGTAGCTAGGTGGTTAACATATTTTGATGGAATTCCTGTCAAGAGTCAAGCGCCGAATGGACCCAAAGCAGACTACGCGAAAAGGTAGAGGCTTCCCAGAATCTGAACTCAAAGAAGTTTGGGTATCGATCTATGGGCTAGAAGATTTGGAATACAGACAGATAATCAATGGAAAACCGGTACCAGGAGAATGCTGAGGCACTTCGTCAATGGCGGAACATAGCAGGAAGCGAAACACGGAACAAAAAGCCACACCTTCCTCGCTCTACGTAGGTTCAAGGGACGGTCACGCACGGGAAGAACCTATGGAGGGCTGACATCCTCGGCAGGAGAATGCGAGGTCTTCTCAGGTCAAGAGGACTAAGAGGTACTCACGCTTATCGACAGAGAAAGTGAAACTGCGACGATCTGCTGACAAATCCTAAAGCCAAGGCCGATCCAATATTTGACTAGCTGGTATCATCGGGATGACCCCTTTGGAAGCTGGCAAACGAGACAGTCGAGATGAGTCCAAAAGACTTATCATTCTTAAACTGGGCGGCTCAGTAATAACCGAGAAAGATGCACACTCCAGGTTTAACAGACCTCTTCTGGAAGAGATCGCCCAGGAGCTTTCGGGAATAAAGAGCAAGCTGATATTGGTTCACGGTGCAGGAAGCTTCGGGCACCCGATCGCAAAGGAGTACCAAATTCATCAAGGATACAGAGACCTGAATCAGTTGAGAGGCGTTACTGAAACAAAACGTTCAATGCTATCGCTGACGATGATGATTACAGAATTACTGGCTGAACGTAACGTCCCAGTAGTTCCTTTCCTCTCGTCAAGTTGCATGATAGCCAAAGCAGGCAGACTCGCAAAGGTAGATATTGGCCCATTCAGGATGATGCTCAACCTCGGTCTGGTGCCCTTGTGCAGTGGAGACGTTGTGGCTGATTTGAAGATGGGGTTTTGCATAGTCTCCGGTGACCAAATAGCTGTGCACCTGGCCAAGAAACTGAAAGCCAAGATGGTAATATTCGGATGCGATGTTGACGGCGTATTTGACTCTGACCCCAAGAAGAATCCTATTGCCAGTCTGATCAGGGTAATGACGCCGAAGACTCTCAGGAAAAAGATGAGTATCCTTGGTGAGTCGACAGCTACTGATGTTACAAAAGGCATGCTGGGTAAGATCAAGGAATCTGCGCCGCTGGTGTCTCGTGGAGGGGAGGTGGTTATACTCAACCTTAGAAAGCCACAGAACCTGACCAGATTCCTTAGAGGTGAAGATATTCCATGTACACGGTTTATTCCAGATTCTCAGAAACGATAATTCGCTTTCTAGAGATAGTGTCCAGAGCAGTGTCCATCACGAAAACATGTATGATTGAATCAAGAGTCGATTTTGTTGAGGTGAGAAATTGACAATTGAAGTTTTGAGGGAGATGGCAAAGGCTGTAAACCCCGTTATACTAAGATACCTCAAGAGAGGGTCAGAGAAAAGCTTCATTCCGATCGTGAGCTACCAAGTCCGAACCGGAGGAAAGAGGGTTAGATCTACCCTAGCCCTGCTCAGCTGTCAAGCCTGCGGGGGTAAACTTGAGGATGCACTCTTGCCTGCCGCAATGATAGAACTCATCCACAATTACTCCCTCATAATGGATGACATAATCGACCATGGCGAGTTACGACGGGGCCTACCAACAGTCAGAGCGAAGTACGGTGATGCCCAGGCACTACTGGCTGGGATGTTTCACAGAGAGGTTATCGGTGAGATAGCCTACGATTCTTCTAAGACGAGAGAGATGTATGCCCTCCTTGTGAACGCAATCAAGGAGACGATAGAAGGAGAGAGGCTGGATATCTTGTGTGAGCAGAGCGGGAGAGAAGACCAATACATGATCACGCACCGTTACACCAGTGTCTCACCCAAACTCTACTTCAGAATAATCAAGAAGAAGACTGCCGAACTCATCAAAGCAGCTTGCCTCGCCGGTGCGATCGCCGCTGATGCGACAGAGCCTCAACAGGAAGCCATCTCGAGATATGGAGAGAAAGTTGGCCTAGCCTTCCAAGTGATAGATGATTTCCTCGACATATTTGGTGAGAAGACTGGCAAACAGAGGGGCAAGGACATAATTGAACACAAACTAAACAATGCCGTCATCGTCTATGCTCTGCAGGAAATGAGCCCTCAAGAAAGATCACAACTTGTAAGGATACTACGAACAAAGGAGATAGGTCAAGCCCAACTCAAGCAGGCAATGAAGCTCCTAGAATCGACCGGAGCGAGAATGAAGGTTCTAAAGCTCGCAAAGGAACTCGTGGACGATGCCAAGAAAAGCCTAGCGATACTGTCGGAAACACCATCTAAACAAGCCCTCGTAGAACTGGCCGACTTTGTCGCAGCTCGCCTGTATTAGAAGTCTTGAGACTAGCATTTTGAAGGGTTCAGTGGGGCAAGAGTATCAAGGCAAGCAGCGAAAGCAATCGGCGCCATGGAGACCGGTTGGCTGCAAAGAATAGCCTTCTCCATTAGAGAAGGCGAAGGTGTCCTGTAACCTCATCGACAAGCTTACTCGGACCAGGACCTATGGCGATGCAGGTCACAGTGTCGGGTTTGAGCTGCGTCAGCCCCCTATCTCGAATCATAGTAGCTGGCAAGCCTAGCTTTATCGCCTTGAGTTCCAACTCTTGGAATTCACCTTGAGAGTTAGTCTTCAGGACGACTTTACATTGGCCTTCTTCAAGCCAGAGTTTCCACCAATCTCGGTGTGTCTTCCTGGCGACCTCGGAGGCTTCGACCGACGCGTGGCCCACTTGCGCAGCAATCTTGCCTTTTCCCATTTTGAGATCTTGCCTGACCACAACCGCCAGCTTATACCTGATGCCTGAGCACTCAGAAGTCCGATCCAACTAGATGCCTTCACCCAACCGAAGCTCGCTAACCTCTATTCTTCCTTGATGGTCAATATCGATGATATTCAGTGAGTGCCCAAATCTTCCCCTAGTTCTTATGCTGGATGTAGTTCCTGCGTTGACGAGGACAGTGTCATTGATCCGCAGAACTCTTCTGACATGCCTATGACCCATTAGCACAAGGTTAACATTGTGCCTTAGAACAAGGTCAAGAATGTCTCCTGCATCCTCGAGGACGTTCATCTCTCGACCTGAATGGGGAACAGGAACTAGATGATGGTGAAACACAATGATCTTGATAGTATCTTTTGGTGAGATTTGTAGGTTCTCTTCTAGGTAGGTCTGTCTTCTTCTTCCAAGCCTCCCTTCATCTCTGTCTGGTTCGGGACTATTCATAACATAGAATCTGCATCTGCCGTCGTCGAATTCATATTCCAATGGGCTAATCATTTCCCTGAAAAGAGATTGACCAAAGTTCCTTTCATCGTGATTACCCGGTGCTATGATCGTCTTGCAATAGATAGCCTTCAGTTTCTCTAACGCAAACTCGTAATCCGCCAGTACGCCGTTGTCAGTAAGATCGCCTGTATGCACAACAATATTGGGACTAGGGTCGAGCCTGCCAATTGTCCTAGCCGCTTCGTCGAATCTTTCTTCCAAGAAATGCCCATACCCGGAGATGTGGGTGTCTGATATCTGAACTATCCTGTAAGCCACTTCTTTCATTATGCTCCTTCACAACCCCAGATCAGGTCGCGCATGGTATTCACGGACGATTATCTTCATCAACACCTCCAATAAATCTTGTCAGATGATGCATAATGCATATGCTCAATGTCTAATCTAGTGGTCTCCTTCTGGAGCCAGCGCTACTTTGAAGATCCCTCATCACACCTCAGTGGATGTAGTAACAATCATCGGCGTGGAAAACAGTATATCGAACTTTGTTCTAAGACAACCCTGACAACCACAGACAGACTCCGTTCCACGGATGATGTTGAACAATGGATCCGCATGGATTGCCGGCTAAGGTAGTCTCCATTGAGTTCAGTACGATAGCCCATGCGACAGAGGATCTCGCAAAGGTAGAAATGGCTATGTTGAATGTCCTCCCACAGGCGCTTCGCGATTCCGCATCTATTTCCCGACAGTATCTGAAAGGTCACTACCAGAACCCGATAGTGACTTTGGCAATGAGAATCGGGTCCGAGAAAGCTGCTAGGATGACTCTTGAATATCTCTTCAAAATGATGAGTCAAACCGAGAGGGGTCAATTGGATCGGGAATTTGAGAGTTTCATTGATGAAGAAAAGAATTTCTATATAAGGTTGGATAAGCAGGAGGCGTTTCGAGGCAGGATCAGACTGGCGCAGGGCGCCCCAATCAGAGCCAAGATCAAGATAAGGACATGGCAGCGGGGAGCGCAGGATGGGAGAGATATTTTCAGGAACTTGGGTATGAGAGAATGAGAACCTTTGCAGACATGGCAATCAGGCCCCCAATCGGAGAAGTCAGTGCTCAAGAGAGAATGGCGGCTTTGGCATATCGAGTAGGCTTGTCCCTAGTCTGTCTTCGTTTCACATCAGGGACATCCTCCGGTGAGATAGAGTCATCTGAGCGAATTTTCCGAGACGCAGGTCTTGACGTGGCAGTTGGAATAGATATCTCTCCAAAATCAAGGAAGCAGCTTCTCGATCTGCTCAAGACCCTCAGAAACAGCTTTGACATTGTTGCTGTCAAGTCGCCGGACACGAGAACTGCTGCGGTCGCGGCACATGATAGCAGGGTTGATCTGATATCGCTTGAGCTCCAGAAGTCATTTCGAACCAAACAGTCTATTCTGAAAACCTGCGAGTCATACTTGGAGCTTGAACTATCAAGGATTATTCGGCCACCCAGCCAGCTTTCCAGCGAGCAACTCAAGACCTTTTGCCAAGAGATCGAGCTGGCAGAAAAGCATCGTGTGAATGTTGTCATCTCCAGCGGAGCAGCCAGCCCACTTGGCTTGCGCGCTCCAAGGGACTTAGCTTCACTTGCAACGGCTTTCGGCCTCCCCAAAGAGTCGTCTCTCGACTCCGTTTCCAAGATTCCACTGAACATGGTCAGGAGAAACCGGGATAGGTTATCCGGCGGGTCTGTTGGCTATGGGGTAACCCTAGCGAGGTCAAAAGAGAGATGAAGATGGTTCGGTGGAGATATCTCCTCCTCAAAATAGTCAGTGAAAGCAGTTTCTCAGAAGCAGATCTCATGTCAGCTCTGACAGATGCGACTAGAAGGCTCTTTGGTATGGTTGGCCTTCAGTACACATCGCCCAGGATCGTCAGATTCTTCTCATCGAGTGGGGAGGCTATCATAAGATGTCGAGTTGAATCTGTCGACGAGTTCAGAGCCGCGATAGTGTTGCTGGGCAGTATTGCAGGCAGACCAGCTGCCGCCTTTGTGGTTCGCTCGTCAGGAACCATTAGGACATTAATGGGACGATCGACCAGTCGTCAGATGTCAATCCTTTAGTTGGGTGTCTCGACGGCCGATCAAGGCTTTACTCCCACCGTACAACTGGCTTCCTGACAAGTCCGTATGCCAAGCTGATTACTCCCAAGACTACAAGTGGGTAGCCGGCTTGGGTTAGTATGCGTTCCTCTCTGGTCTCCGGGATCTTCGTCTCGAACGTATACCTAGCAGAAAAAGTGACTTCCTTCTTGTACTTCGGATCGAATCTATTGTCAAACAGTATGTATGTTGTTCCGTTCTCGGCTGAAACGAATGTCTCGTTGAACCTCTCGACTTTTTCCAATCGGATGATATAGTCAACGTTCTTCTCTCCCGCTCTCCATCTCTGATACTCGCGAGCATTCATCACATAGAGGTTGATCTCGCCGCTACTGTTCGTCTCCGGAACTCTGACTCTTGCCTCGAGATTCACGATCCAGTTCTTCTGGAGATTGACCTCTTTAACTGCGAAGTCCCCGATTGATGGGATCCTTTCTTTGTCAATGATAGTCCGTGTTTCGGTCTTCGGCACCTGAACAGTATATGTGTATGCTCCGAAGTTTATCATAAGCAAGCCTACTATTAGTATCGCGATTCCCGCGAAGGTTGGGGCTGCTCTCATTCTTAACTACCCTCCTGCATGGTCATTTCTCTCGATCTAGAGGTCGCGCTCTTGAAGGCATAGTCTATCTCAGGATGACCGTTTAAAGTGATTCGGTGAGGTGATCTTACTTGGCTTTCAGAGTTGATTCCTAATTGTCTGTTCAAGGTAATATCAGCTTCTGCTTTTCCAACTAGATCTAACGTCCATTCTCCTATAAGACAAATATGTTCAACGCAAGAGTATCAGAAGCTTCTGCATGCAAAGAAGTGGGGAGAAGAAATTGACTGTTACAGCATCGATTGACTCGTTAGTGTCACTGGGTCTTTACAAAAGGTTTTTAGTGAAGGAGAGCATATTTCGATGGAAAGATTTCTGTGTCAGGTGTAAGGTTTGTCGATGTTTGCAGCCCCGGGAGCCTATGACCGCGCGATAACGGTCTTCTCACCAGATGGCAGACTATTTCAGGTGGAGTATGCATCAGAGACGGTGAAAAGGGGAGCAACAGTCCTTGGAATCGCCTGCAAGGAAGGCGTGGTCTTGGCTGCTGAAGAGAGGGCAGCCTCAAGACTGCAGGATCCCTCATTCATGTGGAAGATATTCCAGATAGATGAGCACATAGGGGTTGCGGTGGCTGGACTAAGCTGTGACGCACATACCCTCGTGGACCAAGCAAGGATCTACGCGCAGAGCAATAGACTAATGTACGATGAGCCCATCGACGTTGAGATGTTGACTAGAAGGATTGGTGAGATTGAGCAGCTCTATACCCAGCATGGTGGGGTTCGGCCATTCGGTCTATCGATGATATTCGCTGGGGTTGACAGGAAGGGCGGCAGGGTCTTCTGGACAGACCCAAGCGGAGCCTACCTAGCATACAAGGCGTGGTCGATCGGTGCTGGAGGCGACGCTGCAAACGAGGTCCTTGAGGCAGAATACAACGACGACCTCACACTTGAAGACTCGATAGTTCTTGCTCTGAAATGCATGTCCAAAGTTCTTGAGGGGAAGGCGGTTCCTCAGAAGATTAGGATGGCCGCAATACCTGCAGACACAAAGAAGTTCAGGAAGATCTCAAATGAGGAGATCGAGAAGTATCTGAAGAAACTTGAGCCGTCCAAAAAGGCTCCTCAGAAATGAGTGGCAAATTCACGACAGCACGCATAACCGCAGGCGGCGAACGTTTCGAGATACTTGTGAAGCCAAGCCTGGCCCTCGACTACAAGATGGGTAAAGTCGTCCCTGTAACCCAGATACTGGCCATAGAGGAAGTTTATTCTGACGCGAGCAAGGGAACTAGGGCCTCAGCCGAGAAGCTCCAGAAGGTCTTCGGAACGACAGAGCCTGTCAAGATTGCCGAAGAGATAATGAAACGCGGTGAGCTTCAGCTGACTACTGACCAGAGAAGGCAGCTGGTAGACGACAAGAGAAAGGCGATAATTGCGTTCATCTCAAAGAACTGCATAGACCCAAGAACAGGAGCCCCCCACCCGCCACTTAGAATCGAGCAGGCCCTTTCCCAGATCAGAATCTCGATCGACGCCTTCAAGAGCGCTGAGGAGCAATCAAAGGAAGTCATTGAGATGCTCAGGCCGCTGCTTCCCATCAAGATGGAGCAGATGCGCATCGCAGTCAGGATACCTGCAGAGTATGCTGCAAGAGCCTACGGTGCCTTGAAGAACTACGGTGCGATAAGTCGGGAGGAGTGGCAATCTGACGGTTCATGGACGGGCACCCTAGAGATGCCCGCTGGACTCTACGGTCCATTCATAGAGAAGCTTGGAAAACTGACGCAGGGCACGGTGCAGTCAAAGGTGGTTAAGTAAAGGGGTACGCCGATCTAGCTTCTGCCTTGCTT
>CAZVKZ010000032.1:0-929 GCA_964627775.1 uncultured Candidatus Bathyarchaeia archaeon
TTTCGGGACAGTAACATTGAACCCCCAATATATTCTTATCTCAGCATCATCGAGTCTCACAGCCTCGATCTCATCTTTGATCTTTGTGAGCTTCACTGTGATCCTATGTCCTTTGGGGAAGTTGCCTTGAACAAATGCGGTTTCGCCTACACCTATATCGACTAGTGAAGTCCTGCCTCTGACCTCTGTGACAACTCCTTGGCGGAACGTGCCGGGCTTGAGGTTGCCAAGCTTTCCTGAGACTTGGTGATGAGGTGCCCTCAGTGGCGGTAGTATTCCAACGAATCGAAGCCTAGGTTCAACCTTCACAAGAGCTTTGCGCAAATACTGCGGGGTGTCCATATACCTTAGAATGGATGCTGTGAACTCTGCATCTTGATTCTGGTTCTGGCGTGGCTTGTCAAAGTATATCATGACCTCTTCGACCCGGAACGTTGAGGCTGCTCTGCCGACGAGCCCGACCTTATAAGTCTTCTCCCTAAGGTGCGGAGTGTCTTCTGTGAGTGAGGCGGGAATGGCCATGCAGAGGTTCTGCTGTCGCTTTGGTGGAATGGGTGACGTCTCGGAAGGGCTCAATGCTTTTCAACTAGAAACTTCAAGACTCAGCGTTATAGTTCTGCTGTTTTCGAATGATTTGTATCTTTGTCTCTAGGTGGGGGTGGGTAGTTTCTGTGCTCTCTCTTGTGGTTTCAGTTAGGTCTCTCTCAGCTCCATCTTGCTCTCTCATTCATAAGTTCGCACAAAGATCCCCTCTGCGGTGGTTTGGGTGGATAGGTCTCTTGATGATTGGATTGAGCGGCGGCCCGGAGAAGGAGGGGTTAAGCTCATGGTGAGAGTCAGCACTTTCGAGATGCCCCGGGAGAGTGAGAGTGTTGAATGATTACAGTCGTGGGATCATGGGTTCTAAGGACCTGGAGGAAGCATAAGGG
>CAZVKZ010000032.1:939-11104 GCA_964627775.1 uncultured Candidatus Bathyarchaeia archaeon
GGGTAGGCCTGAGGATTTTGAGAGAACCGGTCTCGGTTCCGCATGAAGAAGCTCTTCACAGCACTGTGCTGCAAGGATAGACACCGACAAGTTCCAGATGATGATCTGTTATACTCCTGCAGGAGATCCAGAAGCGCAAACTTCCGGATATTCTTCTTCGCTTCACGCGGAAACTCAAGTGGCCCCGACGGTGTAACATCCCTGAACCCTTCACACCCACGTAGCCAAAACATCCAACCAACAAACAGATTAAGGCGGGCCGCCCTAACCTCATCATCATAACAGCTGATCCACTTCACAACAGCTGGATCAGAAAGCTACCCACCTCTGTCCATGTAAAACTTACATAGTTCAAATGGTAACAAGAAAGTAAACATAGCAATAATGAAAGGTTTCCTCACAAACTTCTCCAGTAAATGGTCTCTGGTTGATCAACATGCAGATCCTCGATGATCTCAGACTTCTGGAATCCCGGGACAAATCAGGAATGTTAAGGTTCGTCGAGAGCTTCCCCGACATGCTAGCCGAGGGTTTGGAGTGCCGCTGGGAGATCCAGCCGAAGGGCCCGAGAGAAAAGCCCTCAAACGTGATCATCACCGGATATGGAGGTTCGGCCATATCAGGTGACATACTCAGGAATTGGCTTTCAAAGAGAGCTACGGTGCCCATCGAGGTCTGCAGAGATCTTGAATTCCCAACCTATGCTGGCAGAGAGACACTTGTGATATGCGTGAGCTACTCTGGCGAAACAGAAGAGTCATTGAAGATGCTTGAGGCAGCGATCAAGGCAGGCTGCCGACTGTCTATAGTCACTTCAGGGGGCACAATGAGTGAGATCTGCAGCAAGCTCAATCTTCCGATTGTTAGAGTAAAGGGTGGACTTCCGCCTAGGGCTGCCCTCCCACTCCTACTATCAGCATTAGTCTTGGTATTCTTGACTTTCAACATAGTAGGAGATGTGCGAGGGGAGATTGTTCAGGCGATAGGGGAACTGAAAGCACACGTCATCAAGCTGGGACCTTCAGTCAACTCCAGCTCGAATCCATCCAAGAAGTTGGCGCTGGAACTCGTGGATTCGATGCCAATCATTTATTCACTTGAACGGATGAGTTCAGTAGCTAGGAGGCTCAAGAACCAGCTAAACGAAAACAGTAAGGTGCCCGCGAAATTTGACCTTCTTCCAGAAGCCTGTCACAACGAGATTCAAGGGTGGTCACCAACTTGGCTATCCGGGCAGCATGGCAACCGATTCCCTGTGATAATCATCAGAGACAGCAAAGAGACTCCTGATGAGGCATCAAGACTGGAGCTGTCAAAGGAACAGCTAAGGCTGGCTGGGATCGAGTGTATCCATGAAATCAAAGCCGAGGCAAAGACAGATCTTGGCAGGATCCTCCTACCCATCTATCTCGGCGACTTTATCTCAGTCTATCTAGCTCTGGCGAAGGGCCTCGACCCAACACCAATCCCGGCCATTGAGCAGTTGAAGAAAAAGGTCGAGCAACGAACTGGCGAAAAAGAAAGAATAAAGAAGGCGCTTATTGGCTAGCCCTTACTCACACCTATCGGCACGAGCCTTGCAACCTTTGTGGCTATGCCGAGTTTGTGGCTTACCTCTGCGACGCGGTCAACATCCTTGTATGCACCCGGCGCCTCCTCGCTGACTACGGCTATGCTCGCAGCCTTGACGAGTATCCCTTGATTCTCCAAGCTCCTCTTGACGTCCTCACCCCAGTAGCGCCGTTTGGCCGCGGCCCTGCTGAGGGCCCTTCCTGCTCCGTGTGCTGTTGAGCCGAAACTCAGCTCCATCGACTTTGGCGTCCCAATAAGGACCCACGAAGCCGTTCCCATGCTGCCTGGGATGAGTACAGGCTGGCCTACTTCACTATACGCTGCTGGTATAGATCTGTGGCTTGGCGGGAAAGCCCTCGTAGCGCCCTTGCGGTGTACATATACTTTGACTCCCTTCCCTTCTATCTGATGCTCTTCTATCTTGGCTATGTTATGGGCCACATCGTAGATGAGTTTGAGGCCAAGGCTCTCAGCTGTTTTATTGAAGGCTTTCTCGAATGCTTCGCGTGTCCAGTGCGTGATCATCTGCCTGTTTGCCCAAGCGAAGTTGCAGGCTGAGCCCATTGCTTGTATGTAGTCCTCTGCCTCACGACTCTTTCCTGGTGCGCAGGCAAGTTCACGATCCGGGAGTTCAATCCTGTACTTGCTCACTGCTCTGTCCATGACTCGGAGGTAGTCGCTGCAGACCTGGTGTCCCAGTCCTCTGCTGCCAGTATGAATGAAGACGAGTATCTGGCCGACCTTGTCTATTCCGAAGATCTTTGCGGCCTTCTCGTTGAAGATACCATCGACCTTCTCGATCTCCAGAAAATGGTTTCCGCTGCCGAGGCTGCCCAGCTGGGGTGAGCCTCTGGATTTCGCTGTCGGTGAGACTTTGGATGGGTCTGCGGTCTCCATGCAACCCTCCTCTTCACATCTCGCCGCGTCCTCAGACCATCCGTAGCCCCTATCGATCGCCCACTCGACCCCATCTGAGAGGACCTTCTCAAGTTCAACCTGGCTTACTTTGATCTGGCCCCTGCTGCCCAATCCTGAGGGTATGTAGTTGAAGAGTGTATCGAGGAGTCTGGGAAGTACCGGCCTTATCTCAGACTCGACCATGTTTGTTCTCAATAGCCTGGTTCCGCAATTTATGTCGTACCCCACTCCTCCAGGACTTATCACACCCTCCTCGTAGTCTGTGGCAGCCACCCCGCCTATTGGGAAGCCGTATCCCTCATGGCCGTCTGGCAACGTTATCGACCAGCTATAGATTCCTGGAAGGTGCGCGACGTTGGCGCACTGAGCCAGTGTCCTGTCAAGCTTCATCTTCTCCAGCAGCAGATCATCAGCGTAGACTCTTCCAGGAACCCTCATACCCCTCTGGAAGGATTGGGGAATCTCCCAAATGTTCTCGCTAATCCTTTTCAGCTCTACGGGTCTGCTCGGTGGTCTGGGTTCTGGTTCGCCCAACTAACAACACTTCACTTGTGGATTTTGGGTATTGATGGGGACACATAGATTTAAGTTGTTTCAAGAAGATCGAGTGACCGCCAATGCTGCTGGAACGGTTCCATCGGAATTACAGAAATGGTTCCATGGGACGTTCTCATCGAATATGAGACAACTTGTGATGTTGTTCTGCATTTAGAGATCGAGGAGGAATCTGATGCGGTAACCAGTTGCTGAGCGTTCTATTTCCATCAGGTGGTAGGTTACTGCCTTCACCTCTGTTTTTGAAGGGTGCTTGTTCTGATCGAAATATTCCCCGAAGACTTTAGCCTTGAGCTTGTAGGAGTCTTTGTCGCATGTGATTTTTTCAACAATGAATTTTGAGTAGAGCTTGTTTTCAGTTCCATTCCTAACAAGCAGGGCCTCAAGCCAGGAGTAGAGTAGGGACTTCAGATCGTGATCCTCAACTTCGATGGTCTCTTCGACCTTCGGCTCAACCTTTGATGTGTCTGTCATTGTCTCAAACATGGCCAGAGCGGCGTTAGAGTAGGCCTCTTCAAGGCTTGAGCCGTAGGCCTCTATGTATTCGTCTCCTATGTACTCAAGAAACCTGAAGCCTCTTTGGGGATTCTCGTTTGCCAAGCGTTCATCAGATAGACAGTTCTAGGGTTTCCTGAAAAATCTATTGTAGTGAGGAGGCCCAGTCTCATTCAATATGTATATATTGAGTAGCTCACAAAGAGGACCTCCCTGAATTCAGCATTTTCGAGGCATCGATATTGGATAAGAGCGAGCTGGTTGAAGTCCTCAAGAAAGTGTATGACCCAGAGTTTCCCCTTTCCGTGATAGACCTCAAGATCGTCAACGAGGACGATATCACGATCGAGGGTGAAAAGATCAAAGTCCTCTTCACACCCACCTCACCGTTCTGCCCCATGGGAGGCATGATCGGCGCACTCATCAAGTATGCACTGGAGAAAAAGGCTGGCAAAGAAGTCGAGGTCACGCTCAAATCCGGCACCCACAACCAAGAAAGAATGCTGAATGAGATGCTCAAAGACAACCAAAAATACAAAGATATCATAGAGAGAATGAAGACAGCCGGATTCCTCGAGAAGTGCGTAACGATCTAACCATGAGAGACTTGAATCGCTTAATCACTCAACTAAACAATTTTATAGCAAAGCATCCGCATCCCAGAGTTAGCCGGGATGGCCGAGCGGATCAACCTCACAACTGTGAGGGTCAAGAGGCGCAGAAAACGTCTTTGCGCAAGCCTTGAGTGATCCCAGGTGAGCCTGTGGCCCTTACGGGCCGCGAGGGTTCGAATCCCTCTCCCGGCGCCAAGATAACGCAAGAGCGACGGTTGCCAAAAGTCCGCTTGAAGCCGTGAAGTTTTGGAATCACTTTTGCATGGTCTTCTTTACAACTTCAACCTCGTCAATACTGTGGATCGTAGCCCCTAGATCTTCAATACACCTCCTCAGGCCATCGATCTTCACGTCGCTACCTTCAACCTGCACCTTGATGCTCTCGGTATTCTGGTCGATCTCGGCAAGCGTGATGTTGACGTGGTCTACCCCGTGGCATGCAACAATTCTGGAGGCAAGTTCAGGGAGTGATGGTTGATGTGGCTTCAAAACATCCAAAACAATCTTCTTCACAGTAGGATCGTGAACCAACTAAACAACATTCCTGAGTGCTGCGTGATTTACGATTACTTGTTGGGCATGTTGTATTTTAATTGTGGGCTTGATCACATTCTGCCTATAATAAGCAGGAGAATAGCGGTAATCGCACCGACAACCAGCATACGAATCCCAGATACAAACACTCTCTCTCTAGAGATTTTTCCAGTGAATACACCAAGAGAGAAGAGTATGGCGAGTATGATCACGACGGAGAACGCTGCAGCTTGATCCACGGATATGAGGTTCCGGTAGGCTAGGACGAAGGGGGATATGCTGGCCAACGCAGCAAGTGCCGGTGACAATGCATCAACAGTTGCAGCCCAGACCGTCGCTATTCTCATGGCCTTTCCATGGATTGAATCCTCCAAACCCATCAGCAGCGACTTCTCAATCTCCCGGAGCCTCCTGAGGCGTTCAGCCCTCTCCACTAGGTATGTCCCAGAGAAACCTGAGATACCCATGGCCAAGCTCATCCCCAAGCCTGCTCCAATGATGATCCTTGGCTGAACCGGTCCTGAGGTCCAGGCACCGATTATTACCCCGAGAGCAGCCATCGCGCCGTCAAAGAGGTTCATTACGAAATATCTGCGCGATATTGGTGCGACTCCAGTAAGCCTCAGGTAAAATCTGAATCTCCTGAAGTATTCCTTCAACTTTGACATCTAACCTCTCAAGGCACTAGTTCAGCTCACCGTAGGCAACTCAGATCGGGTGCCATGTCTTTGCGTAGGATCAGATCCCGGCTCAGAGTGAAGAATGCCGTGAAAGATCTCTGAGAAAGCTTCCTTCTCTCTGTCAGCCTTCCCCTATTCCTGAGTCCTTTCACCTATCTCAGCCGTGAAGGGTAGGTACACCAGCGCTACAACTATGCAGCCGTAACGGTCCTTGGGAACACGCATGCTTCTAACATGAACCTTCGGATCAACCAAGGTCATATTCCTGTCAGACGCCATCCTCTTCATTCTCTTGAAGAGTTCAGAAGTAATCGTATCCTCATCTTTGTAGCCGTGGTTCTCCGCAACGAAGCCGTAAGTTGCACCCTTCCTGTCCCGACATTTCGTGTACCCAATGCCTGCACCAATTACTTCTCCTTCATCACCGTCCATTCGGGCGACGACGGCAAACGTGATGGTTCCAGGAGTTATGCGGGTGCGCCTGACCTCGATCGCATCAGCCGGGATTATTGACGAGACATATACGATATTACACTCGTCAATCCCAGCTTCACTCAAAGCGTCATCGAAAGCGTTTAGGTGAGACTCAGTGCTGATCCCTTCGCCGCTGGTAACAAAATGGGCTCTTGGAAGAAACATCCCGTGAACAGTTCTTACTCGCTTTGGCATGTTCTTTCGTCCATAAACTCAGTACATCATCAATAGCGCTTCTTCAATCTCTCTTCTTGAAGCTTAATAATCAACTTTGAAAGATTCACTCTTAAGAGTTTTCCAGAAAAGATGACGCCCACTGTGAGGTGGAAGACTTTTCTATTTCACAACCGTCAGTTTTCCGTATCTTCCTACGTTAAGCTGAGGCTCCCCTCTGAAGGCGGTGACGTAACCGTTCTCAATCTTGACGTTATCATTCACGGTCACAGTGTCAATCGTCTCATTCCACAATGATAGCTTGATCGTGCCTGAGTCATCCTCCAGAACTGCGGTTGCGACACGGCCGGGCTCACCGAACTTGGTCATCACATCCCTGGCCTCGCCGATATCCGCGATCCTCCCTTCTAACTCAACCCGCTTCATACCAGGTCTGAGTTCATTAATCTTCATTACTGCGTTTTCTCCTACTGAACAACGGTTCCAGTAGCGAACGACCCACCGATACCCGTTATCTTTATCTTGACTTTGTCTCCAGCTTTCGCATTAGGTACAAAGACCACAAAGTCTTGGATCTTTGCTATCCCGTCACCTTTTCTGCCGACGGTCTCGATTGTGACTTCATACTCCTCGCCTTCCTTGACCGGTATTGGTTGGCCGAGTTTTCCTTGGCCTCTCCTTGGCCCTCTGCCAAGTCTTTGCATGGAACCTTCAGCCGCTCCTTCCTCACTCAATGCATCTTCCTCCTATACTCTACAAGCTAGGAAGTTTTGGCAAAGATGAAAAGAAAGCCCGCTTGAGCAGTGGCATCAAAGCGGAATATTGATCTAGATCTTTTCATCCAGCAATTCCTAACTTAAGACTTCTTACAGCCGTTCAAGAGTATTAAAAACTTGCTGGAACGCCTTTGCACTCAGATGTTGACATCGACTTTTATTGTCGGGTAGTTCTGGAGCTCCCTACCAAGGCTACCTTCAGTTAGAGGCTTAACCTCGATTGTGTTGGCGTGCATGATCTTGGCTATATCATCTCTTGAAGCCATTATTGAGTCGAAGTATTCCTGGCCAGTGTAGATTTGGATGCTCTTGATGGGTGCCCTAAGGGATACTTGCTGCTCAGACTTTACACGCCTTATTTCCGAGACTAAAGCCATGACAGCATCACCGCTGCCTTCCACCTTCTCATCAATCAATCTGAAATCAGGCTGAGGCCAGGATGTGAGGTGGATGCTTTCCGGCTTGCTTTTTAGGCCGGGCATATTCTGGTAGATCTCCTCAGATACGTGAGGGCAGATTGGAGCCAGCAATTGGAGAATCCTCAGCAGGCAATGGTGAAGAGTGTACTGTGCAGACTTGCCTCTCTTGACTGCAGACACATCCGTACTGTAGAGTCGATGCTTGACTGCCTCAAGATACTGATCACAGAACAAATGCCAAGTGAAGTTTCGAACACTCTCAAGTGCGGCGTTGAACTGGAAGGTCTCGTAGGAATTAGTGACGGATTCCGTGAGCCTCTCCAGTTTGCTCAGAAGCCAACGATCGATGAGTTCAAGCTCGCCCTGCTCCCCTCCAAAGTCCTTCAAGTTCGTTAGTGCGAATCTGGCTGCGTTCCAGAGCTTCGTCAGGAACTTCTTGCCGTACTCAACCTCGGCCCAGTTGAACGGCAGGTCGTAGCCAGTGGCGCCGCCTGCAGCAGCCCACTGTCTCAAGGGATCAGCACCGTACTTACCTATCGCCTCGTACGCCTCCACATAATTCCCGAAAGACTTGTGCATCATCCTACCATCAGCACCCCTGACCATGCCGTTTATCAGAACCGTCTTGTAAGGTGCCTTCCCAAAGAGGGCCAGACTCTTAACCATAAGGTAGTAATCCCAGGTTCTGATTATGTCTAGGCCATTTGCTTGAAGACTCGCTGGGAAGAGTCTATTCATCGATTCGTCGCCAGGCCAGCCAGCATGGAAGGCGCAAGTGATCGATGAGTCCATCCAAGTATCCAGGACATCGTTCTCCCCGATGAACTCATTCGAGCCGCATCTTGAGCATTTAGCGTCCTTTGGCGCGTCAAACCTTGGGTCGACTGGAAGCCATTCAGCACTGGCAACGAGTATTTGGCTGCAGCTTTTACAATACCATATGGGGATTGGGGTTGCAAAGATCCTCTGTCTTGAGATGACCCAATCCCAGTCGAGGGACTTCGCCCAATCGATCATCCGATATTTTGCGAAGTCTGGAACCCACTCCACCCTGTTCGTCCACTCTAGGACATCTTCAGTCATGTCTCTGGTCTTCATGAACCACTGCATCCTTGAGATTATCTCCACCGGGGTGTCGCAGCGCCAACAGGCTCCCGTATTCTGTTTTATCCCCTCAGTCCTGGCCACTAGGTTGTTTGCCTTCAGGTCTGCAACTACGGCTTTCTTTGCTTCACCTATGCTCAGTCCTTCATATTTTCCACCAGCATTGCTGATGTGGCCGTCCTCAGTCACCAGAGGAACTACCAGGAGACTGTACTTCTTCTGCCATCTCACGTCGGTTTTGTCTCCGAAGGTGCATACCATGACGACCCCTGTCCCAAAGTCTGGGTCAACATCTCCGTCAGCAAGCATCTTGACCTTGCGCCCAACGAGCGGAACCTCTATCTCAGTTCCTATGCGTGACTTGTGCCTTTCATCCTCTGGGTTTACCGCTACAGCAACGCATGCTGGAAGAAGTTCCGGGCGTGTGGTCGCGATGAGCAGGCGGTTCTCCCCACTGCCGAAGGTTACGTATGCAAGTTCACTCTCACGCTCCGAGTAGGTGACTTCAGCCTCAGCTATCGCGGTCTCGCATCTGGGGCACCAGTTCACCGGGTGCTCCCCCCTGTAGATGTAGTCTTTGTCGTAGAGTATCAGGAATGAGAGTTGAGTGGCTCGAATGTAAGCTGGATCCATAGTCTTGTACTCGAGGCTCCAGTCCATGGAATAACCCATGGCCTTCATAGCCCTCTTCATCTTCTCTATGTACTCGTCGGTGAGCTGAACGCAGAGATCCTTGAACTTCTGGACTGAGACATCACGTTTCCTTATCTTGTAGGCCTTCTCTGCCCTGACCTCTGTGGGAAGGCCGTGGCAGTCCCAGCCTTGGGGGAAATGAACGTTGAAGCCCCTCAGCTTCTTGTATCTGGCGACAAAATCGAAGTAGCACCAGTTTAGGGCGTTTCCCATATGGAACTCGCCGCTCGGGTAAGGAGGTGGTGTGTCAATACTGTAGGTTGGTCGTATCTTGTCTTGGCGGTCGAAGGAGTACAGTTTCCAGTCGCTCCATCGCTGCTGCCACTTCGCCTCGTTCTCCACTGGATTATAGGTCTTTGAGAGTTCAAAGCTCGGGCGAGTACCCAAACATCCACACCAACGCCACTTGTTACTGCAAGCTGGGTTTGACGCCCCAACTTACTGGAGTTAGTTCAAAAACATTTCCAATAGTCCTTTTCCTCACGATAGATTTGTTAGTTGAGATATTTTCCGAGCGTTTCTCTCTGCCTATGCCCAGTGATTATCTCTCCCAGATCTAGCCTCATGTTGTCCCGGGCGGCCAGAGTCTTGACTTTGGATGATTCCTCTATGAATCTTGCCTCCTGATCAGGATTTGAATATATCATCCTCATACCGAAACCTGTGATGATGCAGACCTCAGGCTTGACTTCCTTGAGGATCTTGATGGCGTCATCTGTGCATAGGTGCCCCTTTATGGGAGCCCCTCTTGGACGAAGCACACACATCACAAGCAACTTGACGCCTCTATACTGCTCACATATACCATCGAAGTATTCCGTATCGGATGTGTAGCCGAGCTCACACAATGGTAGACTGACTCTGAAGCCCAAGGCATCGGGATCCTCATGCTTGGCGGGCACAGCCCTGACTTTGACCTCTCCGAGGTCGACCGTGTTGCCCGGAGCAACTTCAACCAACCTTCCGATCATGTTCCTGTGGTAGACGGATATTCGGGATTCACAGACGCTGTTTCCTTGGATGACGCCCCTGGGAGCTATGAGTACCCCTCTCTTTCGAGTCCCTCCGTTTGTCATAGCTTCAATGTATATTTCGGCATCGCTGTCATGATCTGGATGGCAGTGGGAGATGAGCAGGGCTTCGACTTTCGTCGGGTC
>CAZVKZ010000033.1:0-10118 GCA_964627775.1 uncultured Candidatus Bathyarchaeia archaeon
CAACATGATACCTAAGCCTTAAATACAGAGGGGCAGAACATAACCTATTTTTTGGGAAGTATTATGGCTTCTCAGGAAATACGAATAGGGAAAGGCCCTCCTCTAGAGCTTAAGCCACTAAGCGACCCCGGTCCAGTAAGCCTCAGGAAGATCTTGGGTCCAGGACTCATTCTATCGGCGCTCGGCGTTGGCATGGGAGAGACATTCATGTGGCCAAGACTTGTCATAGTATTCGGACCTGAAATTCGATGGATAGCGACAGTAGGCCTGATAATACAGATTGTGGTCACGATGGAGATTGCGAGGTGGACCTACTTCACTGGAGAGAGCATATTCCAGGCAGGAGGAAGGATCCACCCGGCAATAATCTGGTACTTCTACATCGTAGCGATGTTGGTATATGTATGGCCAGGCCACGTAGTCACAGGTTCTGGAGCCCTAGCAGCACTATTAAAGATAGATTGGGTACCAGTTGCCATTGTTAGCATACTTGTCATTGCCGTTGTGTTGATCCTCAGCCCCTATCAAGTGTACAAAACCGTGAAGAAAGTTCTCCTTGCAGCGATATGCATCATGATAGCGGTTTCCCTTGTGGTTGCATTGGGTGTGGGCACCCCGAAAATGTGGGGTGACACCCTCTATGGGTCCGTAGCCTTCGGATGGTCAACTCCTACAATGTTCACAAAGGCATGGTTGCCTCTCATCATAGGAGCTATGGCATTCATGGGCCCCTCAGGGATGCAGCAGATGTGGTATACACTCTGGGCAAGGGAAGAAAACGCTGCTATGGGAGAGTATATGCCTAAGATAACGGGGCTGATCTTCGGAAAGGAGCAAGTATGGCGAGACCACGGTTTCGTCTTCAACACTAAAGATGAGAAAGAGCTTGGAAAGTGGAGACGCTGGAGAAAACTCAACATCTATGATGCATGGATAAGCCTGGGCTTGATAACTTTCATCACGACTCTGTTCTTCACTGTCCTGAGCATATCTGCGGCGCAGATGAACCCAAAGGCACTGGATGAAATCAAGGCAGGAAGGACTGCGGCGGCAATCGCGGCCATAGCATCGGCATTCACAGCGATAAGCCCAGTACTGTATCCTCTATGGTTCATCGTCATGTTCGTAGTCGGATGGAAGATGAGCTTCGGCATCTTTGAGGCCTTCGCTAGGGGACAGTCAGATATGACTTTCCTACTATTCAAGGGCGGAAGGAAGATTGGCATGCGCAAGTGGTACTACTTCTGGATCCTTGTAGTGACTCTGGTGGGTATCGCCACGACTTTGATAGGATCCCCCAGGGGCCCAGTGTTTATGCTAGATGTCCTCGCCTTCCTATCCCCCTGGATAATGGGCAGCTACTGTATACTTCTGCTGTACGTAAACAACAGGTTGGTGCCAAAGGAGCTCAGAATGCCGTGGTATTCAACAGCGGTCTTGGCCGGCGGTGCAATATTCTATCTGGTCTCGCTGTTCTTCTGCATATTCGTCTTCGGGGCAATTCCGTCAGGCTAAAACACGACCTTTCCTCTCCCCATTTTTTTCTTTGATGAGCTGGGGCCTTCTTCACAGAATCGTCGCTGTCTCACGATCAGCCCTATTCTCCGCACTCAACTGACACATGCTAATGTTTAATATGCAACTACATCTGTGTGATCAACAACGATGTCCCTAGACATCTATCAAGGTGAAGAGATAGAGTTCGGTGTCCCATTCAAAACGCATGGAGTAACGTACACGAATGACCTCCTGGAAGCGTTGACTGAATACAGGTTTGAGGGAGCGAATCCTGCTTTCCTAGCGACATGTACAGGTTTCTCCCAGTTTCTAAGGAATGGTGGAAGGGCTTATGGAGACATGGCGACCCGGCCGGGCATATACGACATATTTGAGATAACAACCCCGGAGTGCAAAGACTCACTAGAACTCGTTGCCTATGATAAGGCCCTAGAACAATACGCACGCCTTGCCTCGCAGCAGCTGAAGCGCAAGACTGGAGAGGAAGTGCATTGCTATAAGGCCAGTATAGCGTCAGCCTCTCCTCAATCAGAGGAATACACGACACGAGGGGCGCACGAATCATATCTGGTCGAGAGGACCAAGATCGTCGATAGACTGCATCTTCTAGCTCCATTCTTGATATGTAGACAGCTATTCTGTGGCGCAGGAGGATACTACAAGAAAAGGTTCGTTATCTCTCCCAGACAGATGTTCTTGGAATGTATTTACGGAGAGAAATCCTTCGGGTATTGGCCAGTGATCAGCCTAGCAGATGAACCATGGGCAGACAGAAAATACTACAGAATTCATGTTGCTAACGGCGAGGGTGTTAGATCCGAATTAACAACTTTCCTCAGACAAAGTATCACATCATATGTAATTCTATGCATACAACGTGGGAAGATACAGACGGTTCCGAAGATGAAGGACCCTTTGAGCACAGCGAAGAATATTTCAGCGAATACGGAAGGCGGATGGAAAATTGAGCTGGAAGACGGAGGGCAAATGGATGCCGTAGAGTATCTAAACTCGTATTATGTCTCTCCGATCAACAAACTGTTCGAAGAAAGCGATGTTGATGATCACGATAAGCTTGCGTTGAGGGAGCTGAAGTTCATTTTGAAAAAGCTTAGCGAGGGGTCCTATGAAGATCTTGATAAGAGTGTTGAATGGACCATAAAGCTCAGTTTAATGGAAAAGGGCATCGATGATTATTTTGAATTCGAAGGAGACCTCGCTGAAAGCCAGAAGAAAGAGGCGGCAAACTTCCAATATACGGCTGTAACAGACGCTCTCTTTGAAGAGTTAACGGAAGATTTTGGGATCAGAAGAGTTGTAAGTGACGAAGGGATCTCCAGAGCGTTGCTTCAACCTCCAAAGAACTCCCGAGGAGAGCTGAGAGTGACTATCGCGGACCGTTTCAAGAATAGAGTAAAAGACATCTCGTGGCACAGCATCTCCATTGATGGAACAATTTTTCACTTTGAAGAGCTACGTGGATGGGACGAGAATGAGATAAAAACCCAAATTTCTAGAATAGAAAGTCATCTAGCTAAAGGTGGCAGTAACGTGATCAGCGCATGACGTACGCCAACAGAAATCGAGCGTCATCAATAATACGCAACATACCCAGAGGCGTTGAGCAGGAATATGCATTAGTTACCCATCCACCATCAAGCGGGATAATACTGAATCGCATGATAGACAAAGCAGTAATGAAATTAAAGGAAAAGGGTTTCATCAGTGATGCAGAATGGAGCCTAAGTGATGAAGTTGGCAACCTAGCCTATGAGCGGGGGAGGTCGACGTTATGGACGCTGCCAGGCAGCGCAACCGAACATGCCTACAATGGCATGAGGATCTATAACGACGCGGGACATTTTGAAACCTCAACACCACTTTATGTAAATCCCGTCGATGCGGTTGTATACGAGCGGGTGAGTGAGCTCTTCGCATACTTGGGGACTAGCTCCCTCAAAGAGGAAAACATCGAGGCATACTCATACAAGGTCAACACATCCACAAGGCATGATGGAAAAAACTACGTATCCCTAGCTTGGGGTACGCACGGAAACGCTACCGTGAGTCGTGAAAGGTGTAACCTCAACATATGGAATGAAGTTGAAAGAGCTCTAGTTCCCTACGTGGTCACAAGGTTACTCATCATAGGGGCGGGGGGAGTGGTGGCTGGACCAAGCGACAGACTGTATGAGATGCCTCGTGATGGTACTTTGACGGGCGATGCGCTGAAGTTCGTGATCTCGCCTCGTGCTCTCTTCATAACGCGTACCTCCTCTTTTGATACCTCGGAAAACAGGGGAATCCTAAACGAGAGAGATGAGCCCCATGCGGATCAAGCAAAATACTGGAGGCTGCACGACATCAACTTGGAAGGCATAAGGAGCGACTTCCAGATCTTCATAAGGGATGCTCTGCAAGCCTTGGTGCTCGCGGCGTTCGATAGAGGCTACCTCGTAGGCGCCCCTCAACTCAAGGAACCTCTAGATGCCCTCAGGACTCTCTCGCTGGATTTTGAACAATGCAATTGGAAACTCACGTTAGGCAATGGAACGAACGTCTCCGCAATAGAAGACATACTAGAAGGGTTCTACCTGGCGAAGATAGAGGACATGCTAGATAAGGAAGGGGCTGACAGCATCGATGCAGCATCGTTCTCAGCGCTCAAGTGGCTGATTCAGAGGCTCAAAGAACGCAGACTAGAATCGCTCATTCATGGAATTGACTGGATAACCAAGTTAGAAATCGCCAAGGAGTATGGAGTAAAAGACAAGGGAACGCTCATGGCCATCTGCAATCAGTACACACTTATGGATGAAGGCACGAGATACTACATAGACGGAGCCGTTAATTTGGATGAGGGCGAAAGCCTATTCGATCCTTCGACTTTCTCCTTTCTAAAGAACAGGGTCCCCTTGCCCGACTTCGAGATAGAGAAGTTCCGAGGCAAAGTCGAGCATGCATTGAGACACGGCCCTCTCGATACAAGAGAGTATCTGAGGGCGCTCGTCATGCACAAGATTCCACACGATGTAAGAATGATAAGTTGGTCGAGGGTATACTTTGATCGCAAACGATTTGTGGATATGAAGGAGCCCCTCATGTATACTGCAGACGAACTAAAAGGCTTAGAGGAGCCTCTAAGCGCAGACAAACTCCTTCATATGACCAAGCAGCAGGGGGAGTGAAATGGCTAAGGAAGGCAAGCTGAAGATAAAGAAAAAAGTGATTAAGGAAGTGCATAAGGAGGTAGTGGCTCCGCCAGGGGAGTAATCAACAGCCTCCGCTATCGGCGACCGCCATCAATAGCTTTGGATGTTGCTAGATCGCTCGCGCTACCCTGCTATCTTGCTCCACGCGGCGTCGACTTTTTCCTGAATGGTCTTTATGTCGGCGTCCTTCAAGTGAGCGAAGCGGCCTTGTGCTTTTATGTATTCGCTTACGGGCTTCCTAGTAGTGGGCTTGTATGTTAGCTTGAACTGTCCGTATTCAACCTCGTATAGCATCCACATGCCGGTGTCCACCGCTAGTCTAGCCATCTTTATTGTATCCTTTGGATCGAATATCCATCCCTTGGGGCATGGGCATAGCGCCATGACAAACGCTGGGCCTTTCACAGCTAACCCCTTCCTAACCTTGTTGACTAGGTCGAGGAGGGGAAATCCAACTATCGTTGTTGCTACGTATGGAATCTCATGAGCGGCCATGATCCTGGCTACGTCTTTCGGCTCTCTGATGTTTCCAAATCGCCTAGCTTTTCCTGAGGGCGTGAATGTGGTCCATGCACCCCAAGGAGTTACAGTTGAGGATTGTATCCCTGTGTTGGCATAGCTCTCGTTACTGTATAAGACATAGAGGAAGTCGAGGCCAGATTTCATTGCTCCAGAAAGGCCTGCGAAGCCTATATCGGCCGTGCCTCCATCCCCGCCCATGAGTATCACGTTTACGTCTTCCTTCTTCCTCTTCCCCTTTCTCATTAGCGCTGTGAACGCTGCGGCGGTTCCTAGCGCTGCTCCGCCTCCACCGCCGAGTTGTGTATGATACCATGGCACTGCGTACGGCGATGTCAGGAATTGATGGGCGTTTGCAACGTACATGCAGCCGGTAGGTCCTAGGAGCACCGTGTTGGGTCCCGCAGCTTTTGCTATGAGTCTATAAGTTAAGGCGGGGCCGCAGCCCGCGCATGTCCTGTGTCCTGCAGCGTAGTAGTCTTCTTCAGGTAGTTCGTCTAGCCTAGTTACTAGAGACATTACACTCACTCCTTTTAGATGTCTGGCCCTCTGAGTGTGAGCCAGTGGACTGTTTTCTCGGGCTTGCCTTCTGTTGCTTCCTTGGCCAGCTCAAGTGCTTTCTCAAAATGTTCAGTCAGCACGTCTCTGCCTCCTGCGCATATGTAGTTTATCACGTTGGGCTTTTTGGCCGAGTCATAGAGGGCAGACTTCACTTCGTGGAATACGACGCCCCCAGAGTCCGGTGAACCGAATGAAAAGTCAAAGTCAAACACTCCTACAGCCTTTACTTTTGACAGGGTTTGCTGTAATTCTTCCGTTGGGAACGGCCTGAAAGATTTTATCCTGACCACACCGACTTTCTCTCCTTTTTCCCTTTGCTTCTTGACGAACGTCTTAAGATTCTTGGCATAAGCGCCCATCACTATGAAAGCCGTCTCCGCATCGTCCATCATGAACTCCTCTATGAACGGTGGATAAGTCCTTCCGAATATCTTTGCAAAATCCTCATATGCTTCTGCAATGACCTTCTTGGCATTCTTCATGGCGGCATCTACTTGTTTCCTCTGCTCTGGACCTATGAGGGATGGCGCCACGTGTTGCGCCCTGGTTATCGGTCCTACAACAGGATCTAGTGGGTAAGGCGGTTCGTAAGGTGGCAGGAACTTTTCGACCTGCTCTTTCGTTGGTATGTCAACGGGGGATGCGACATGAGTAGTTCCGAAACCATCAACCGCGACCACCCACGGAATTAGGACTCTATGATCCTCAGCCACACGATAGCCTATCAATGTGAGGTCTAGAGCTTCTTGAGCGTCTTGCGCGAATTGAGTCATCCATCCAAGGTCCCTGGTGCTGAAGGCATCATTATGTTCCATGCCGAAGTTTCCAGGGTCGTCCAGCGCCCTACAGCCTATCATAGCGACCACTGGGACCATGCCTAGTGAAGTAACGTAAATGGCCTCGTAGGCGTAGCCCCAACCCGTTCCACTGCTGCCGGTGAATACTCTTGCACCGCATACGCTTGCATGCTTGGCTATCTCAAACTGGTCATGTTCTGACACGGCAACATGGTACTCCGCGTCAAAGTCACCGTCAGCTAACATCTTAGCTAGCGCATTCATTACACCAGTATAGGGCCTGATGGGGTAGGCTGATATAACATCCGCATCGGCTAACTTGACAGCCTCGGCTATAGCTCTTGTACCTGGTACAACTCTAACTGGCATACTAATCCCTCCTAATACCCAAACTCCATTACTTCCCAGACAGGGACTTCATCTTCTTTCATCCCTGTCTTGAATTCGATCTCTGATACCATTGTTATGGCCTTTTGCGGACAGACCTCCGCGCATATGCCACATCCTTGGCAGTAGTCCCAGTCGACACCCTCTTTTTTCTGCATTATATCTTTCTTGATTCTAGCGCCGATTGGACATAGGAGCCAGCATATCAGATCGCCTTTGCACTTGGCAAGGTCAACTTTGGGCCTTTGGAACCGAACGAAAGATGTCTTGAACCCTATGTTCTTCTCTCCTGGCTTTGGACCAAATTCTATGAGTTGCACAGGCATCTTATCCCATGATGGTAGGGCTTCTATTCTCTCTTTGTAGCTCTTGGCATCTGCCCACTTCTTCTGCATCTTCCTATAGTCGTCTATTTTCGTGGTAGTTGACATTTCACGCGGACACCTCCGCCGGCTTTACCTCCACTTCATTATAGGCTCTTTTCAGAATGTCCTCTTTTTCTTTCGGCACGCGTATTTGCTCGAAGGCTTTGCCTAAAGACTCGATTTCAACAGCGTTTGTGGCCTTGACTACGGCAGCCGAGCAGGCGATTGCCACATCGCGGTCGTACTTGCTGGCGGTTAATACTGCGATTTTTCCTTTCCAACCCATCCCTGGTGGGATCCCGCCTTTCAGTAGCTCTATTATTTTGCCAAGCGGTAGAGAAGAGTTGACTACTATTGCAGCTGACGGCTTCATACCATCGAAGATTGAAGCTCTCTGTGAAGTACCGGTGATCATCAGAGCAGAATCCAGCAGCACAGTTGTGTCGAAGATCTCACCGATAGGCTCCAGTTCTTCTGGTGGCCCCTCATCAATCTTTGGTCTTCCAAGAATGGCGTATGAGATGAACGGCACATAGACTCTCTCCGGAGCATCATCATATCTCATGTAGAAGTATGCGTCTCTGCCTTCTATGCTGGCTGCAGTGGCTAGGAATCTTGCTACATTCATGGCAGAACCTGATTGTACCACACCACGGCAATGGGTTGTTACCCAAATTGGTTCCATGGTGGAAAAACCAGTAGTATTGTCTTGTCCTGACTATTTATTACTTGCTATGTATTATTATTCTTCTGTCTTGTCTTAACGGTTGAGGGTTCAATGAAGTTTTTAGTGACCGGAGGGGCCGGCTTCATTGGTTTCCCGATAGTTAGGGCTTTGCTGGATGCTGGACACCAAGTCGTGGTCCTCGATAAAGTCTATGAAGTTTTGCAGGAACTAAAGGCTCATCCAGCATTAAGAATGATCAGGGCAGACATCGAAGACGTTCAAGCAGTCCGAGAAGCTATGAAAAATGTGGATGTAGTCTATCATTGCGCGTGGTCATTTGCCGCAAAGCCTTCTGAGGCATTCAGAATAGATGGAGGAGGCTTGATCAATGTGCTCGACGCGGCTGTTGAAAACAAAGTCAAACAATTCCTATTTGCCAGCAGTAGTGTGGTCTATGGAGAGCCGACTTACATGCCCATAGATGAGCAACACCCACGGCTCGTGGAGAAGTCTAGGGATCCTCTACATGCCATAACAAAACTGGTAGCAGAAAAGCTCTCCGAATTGTACTACAGACAGTATGAACTGCCTTTTACCATCTTCATACTTTGGTGGGCATACAGCGATGAACGTATCCCTGGAAGAACATTGAGAGGGCTTGTTGACACAGCTTTGAGGGGAGAACTCCTCCAAGTGCCAGAAAAAGCTGGTGGTAGTGTAGTTTACACTGGTGATGTAGCTGAGGCGTTTCGGCTTGCGACACTCAATGAAAAAGCCTATGGAGAAGTATTCAATCTTGCAAGTTTCTACATTAGCTGGGAGGAGTTGATTAGTCTAATAGTCAAGCTATCTGGCTCAAAGTCCAAGATGGAATATGTAACTCCGGAGAAATGGGCTGGTCCCGGATTCTTAACCGGTCAATGGGACTTGAATACTCAAAAAGTTGAGCGACTGCTTGGATACAAGCCATGTGAAAGGGCAAAGGGAATATTCGAGGAATCGTTAGCCAAGATCATAGCAGCTCAAAGGAAAAGCTAACGTATGCATAGTATCAGCGAATGTTGAGAATTCAGTTAGGACTCAAATGACCGCCATTTTTCAGACCTGTGCTGAGCATATTGCTGAGAGGCGCGAATAGACAACCTACATGGACTTAGCAAAAACCTTGTCGTGATAGGTCCAATAACATTCGGACTGCGATTTGGAAGAATATCTTATATACAGGCACCCCCACGATTACAGCATGTCTAGGGGAGCTGGTTAACCAGCTGAGAGGGCGGTCTGAGGAGCCGTCGACCCTTTGAACCTGATCCGGACAATGCCGGCGAAGGGAACGTCACTCTTCTAGCTGAGTTGCCAAGGCTTTCCCAGGCATGAGCAAATCATTATGCAGTCGGATAAAGGAAACATTAGCACGACCGAGACAAGGCATGTTGCTACAGCTGTCGTCTTGATAGCTGTCGCGACGGCCCTATCTCCACTCTCCATCCCGGTTGGCCCGACGAAAGTCTTCCCAATCCAACATATGACGAACGCGATAGCAGGAGTCATGTTAGGTCCATTATACGCGGCATTCATTGCAATAGTGGTTGGAATACTACGAAACGCACTTGGAACCGGAACGTTCTTCGCCTTCCCAGGAGGTATACCTGGGGCTTTGGTGGTCGGCCTACTCTACAGATATGTCATGAAGAAGGACATCGTTGCTTTGACTGAGCCTATCGGAACTGGAATCGGAGGTGCTATAAGCTGGTTGATTGTCCAGGCTGGATTCATAAGGTCAGCGCTATCGCTGCTAGGTTTCGTCTCAGCATTTCTGGCTAGCAGTATCCCCGGATCGATCCTTGGCTTCATAATCCTAGTGATAGTCCGTAAGACCGGTCTGATTCCGGTTTTGCCGAAAAAGAAATAGATATGGTCTGGCTTGTCGGGTTGCCAGATACGATGAAGTCATTGGCACTTCTTTAGTCATTCCCATTTCCATATTTTTCTTCGCATGAATAGTTCTGGTAACACCAAAAAGCCCCAGCTTGCCACGCCGATAACATAGGCTAGGTCTATCAGACTCAACGGAGACAGCCCGAACATCTTC